>NZ_CP040299.1 GCF_013393945.1 Nostoc sp. TCL26-01 | reverse complement strand
TATTTTGTCCTCAAAATAGATGGCATTAACTAATTTCAATAATTTGAGTTACTCAACTCAGTTTAACCTTGTGGAAATATCAAGATAGAGAATCTAATTAGGATGTAAACTTGGTAAATGTGTTTCTATAACTTCATAATGCTTGACATATTGAACTGTCGCTTTTGTAAATCCCAATCTTGCCAATAAAGCGTGAATTCCTTCTTGTTCTGCACCAATCGACACATCAATATCAGTAACTTTTAAGGCTTCAGCTTGCACCAATGCGGCATCAACTAATAACTTAATTGTCTCAAGCTTCCGGTGTTGCTCTTGTACATATAACCCCAAAACCGAACCCACACGGCGCGGTTTAAAGGGTTTTTCTAAAATATTCAAACCCTCTGGAAGATTGGGTGGTGGTGCTTCATCATAGATATATGTAAATAGAAATCCAACCAATTCTCCGCCAGATTCCAACACAAAGCAGTAAGATAGAGGCTTTGAGAGCAAATTCTCCACATATCGCTCATAATCAAAGCCAGGGGTGGGAGTAAGAGTAGGATCATTGAGCGATCGCACTTCAATAAATGCTTTCCACAAAAGAGCGATCGCACTTTTATCTGCTGGGGTAGCAATTCGTTGAATGTATGACATACTTCCCTCCATGCTCGTGATTTAGAGCGAAACCAATTTTGCACAACAAAGGTATATTAGAATTTGTGTGCCATCAGTACTTTGCACTTTCGTGCCAAATTATTAAAATAGCGATCAGTTATAGTCGGGTGTAGGCGATCGCATCAGTCTTAATTTGAATACGTGACATACTTATCAATTATTCAAGTCCGTATATTCAACTCCTATCACTTAACTTGTGTATTAAGTTCTGATGAAGTGTCACATACATTACAGTGTCACTGGCTCAACACGCTACACAACAATTAAGTATAAGTTGGGCTATTTAAGCTCTATTAGTTGGGCTGTTGACACTTCTTGCTTACACGCTTCAAAATACTGGTACTATGTAACCATTCATATCATTGTCAAAATTACTGAAACCCTTGATTTTTGGTTGATGAATAGACAGTGATATCAATAAATATAATAAAAAGGTGTATTCTGATACTAATATGTGTCACCCAAATACAGACGCAAGCCTTTGTCCAGAGTGCTTAGAAGCTCAAAAAAGGTCTGGAATAGATGTTAAACGCTTGTTGTGGCAACTTACACAGTTCAAGTATGAGTATTATCCACAAAGTCAAGAGCTATCTGATAAAGAAATTAAATACCTCTGTCTTTCACTATCTCGCCATAGCAAAGGAGAGATTGCTTACTATTTTTACAAACATAAAATTCCCACTAGGCAAGAATTAGCTGCTTGTAAAGATATAGAAAGGCAGATAAAAAACTTAAATTCGGAAATGTCTAATCGCATACACAAATATATTAAGCGATTAATGAATTTGACCAATGAAAATCAACGTATGCCACCTTGGAAAAATATTACTGAATTTTTAGAAAAAAGTGGATATAAGATTGCACAAACTTGTACATCGACAAGACAATTGAATCTGATGTTAGTTGAAAGTGATATCAGTGCTGATGAACTTCAATCTTTCTTAAAAAATAGAGGCTACCACAGCAAAATTAGTCGAGTCATTGAGCATTAAACCAATATTGAGGACATAAAATTATGCCAAAACGCAAAACTTTTATTATCGAAGGCCCTCAAGATGAACTGGACGAAATTCTAGCTCTTTTTGAAGCTGGCGAATTAAATAACCTCTTAGATATAAAAATTTTAGATGTGAAGATGGTATCTGCTGAACAACTAGAATCTGAGCCAGCAACAGCAGCATTGGAACTAGATTTATACAGGGTTTGGTTAGATAGTCTTTGGCAAAAGGGACTACAACCAGCCGTCAGAAGTACCCAATCTACTACAGGTATCAAGCTAATTAAATTCCAGGATAATTCTGTAGAACTGCTAATCACAATAGGTTCATTAAGTCCAACAGAAATCCAAATATTTTTGCAAGTTCGTCCACTTGCAGGTAAGGGGTATTTGCCTGTAGGCTTAAAAGCCAGCATCTTTGATGAATTTGGCGAAATTATTCTCGAAAAATCTGCGGATACTCAAAGTAATATACTGGATATTACTTATGGTCAAAGATTTACTTGTGAATTGAGCGATCGCTTTAGTGTTGGCTTAACTTTGGGAAATGAAACTATTCAAGAAGATTTTCCAGGGTAGCTGTTTGTCATGGTGAAAAGAATATACCTGAAATTTGGGTCTTGTGTCCAATTAGAACGTGTAACTTTAGCAGCTTTACCTGTCACACTCACAGTTTATGATGATGTGGGACTGTTGCAAGAACTGGGTTCAGGTTCTTATTTATCTCTTTTACCTAAAAATCTGATAAATTCATTTCGTCAATGGCAAAAATATATTGCACCTAATCTTCATGATGCTTCTGTTAGGCGAATTAAGTTAGAACCTCTAGCCAAAAATAATCATCTCGAAAGTGATGATAGCAATATTAACTTTGAGCAAATAGCGAATAATTTTAAGACTGGATTAAATCATTGGCTGAATGAAAGTGGATGGATTAATGAAGATGGCAATAAAGATCCTAAAATTAAGCAAGTTCTAGAAAGTTACTATGCAGGTAAAGAAGAGATCCAGGTTTTTATTCAAACTGAAAATAGAGACTTAAGAGCGCTACCTTGGCAAGAATGGGACGTACTGCAAAGATTCTTTATTAATCACTCTCATACAGAAGTATCGATTAGTGCCACAAATTTCAAGCGTCCAGAGCAAAAACAAACACTTTTGTTAGATGCACGAGTGAGAATTCTTGCGGTTTTTGGAGATGAAACACTGGATTTAGATGAAGAAAAGAGTCTAATTGCCAGTTTAGAAAAATATGGGGGACTAATTGAATTTTTGCACCAACCAAATCGAGAAGCTTTAGAAAAAGCTTTGCAAGAACCGAAAGGTTGGCATATATTTTTCTTTGCTGGTCATAGTGGCAGTGATAAAAACGGTAAAATTGGTTGGATTGAAATCAAACCTGGTGAAAGGATTCCTATTGATGATCTCACTACTCAATTAGAAAAGCTAATTCGAGATAAGTTACAGTTAGCTATTTTTAATTCCTGTGATGGTTTGGGTTTAGCAAATCAACTAACTTCCCTATCTTTACCTTATTGTATCGTCATGCGTGAGCCTGTCGAATCCTTGTTGGCTCGTAGGCTATTGAAACATTTGCTCACCGCTTTTGTCAAAGGTAAATCGCTATTTGCTTCCATGCGTACAGCACGTGAGTTTTTGCGCCAAGAGTTTGACGAAGACGGTAAACATCCTGGTAAAAGTTGGCTACCTGTAATTGTAGCGAATCCGGAAGCGCGATCGCTCACCTGGGATGGGATGTTTACTGAACGGAGATTAGATAGAAAATGGGAGTTTCTGCTTTTGGCAATCTTGCTATTAGCAGTTATAGGACTACCACTCAGCATTTGGTTAGAGTTTGGAAATTTCCAGACTTTCAAGCTTTATGCTCAACTTTATCCACATATTGTCATTTATCCATCTCTGTTTCTTGGCATATCACTATATGGACTATACAGAGCAATCTGCTTAATTCGACAAAAGGCGAAGATATTTTGGGGTTTCACAGCTATAGTATTTGTGTTTACCAGCATTGCGCTAGCTTTGGATTTAAACACTGATCCTACTCTGCTGTTTGAGTTAAAATCAAATGCAATAGGAGTTGTAAATTCACAGAATTTAGTTGAGGAATCTTCAGGGGATAAACTATTCAAATATAGTCTAAAAACTATTCCAAAAGATTTGTTAGATAGTTCGCAAATAATTGATTTTCAAGGTGACATTACGCTAAAAAAGCAAGATATCGAAGCATCTGTGCAACAATTTATTAGTACTAATCCACAGGATAAACAGAATCAAAATTACCAAGGCTATAATAATTTTCTAGGATTTGCTTTGAAGTATCGAATTTGGAATAATCAATTATCCATCAGTCGTTGGTTTTATGCCTTCAGTTACTTCATGATCTTTTTTTGCGGAGCAGAATTGTTTGCTTTACTTGTCCAAAATTTACTCGATCCTACATCAGTATTTAAGAAGCACAAATATATTATTTATTTGATTGTCTGTGATACAGGGTTGCTGTTATGGTGTCCGTTTTATTCTTACTATACAAATAAAATTAAGCCATTATTATTTGCTACAAATACAGAATTAACTAATCTGGCAGGGTTAGTATATTTATTCATATTTTCTCTATTAGTTATGACACTGATTGTGACTATGACTCAGCTTAAATCACTCAAGTATCGCTATATTTTAAGCTTTGTTGTGATTGCTGTAGTGGTGCTGACTAGTTTAATGAGGATTTGGGGTGGGATATCTCTCATTGATCAGATGTTTGGAATTAGTTGTAAGAGTTTATTTATTACTTGGCTGGGAGCAATTACCTTTTTTATTTTTCTCTTTATTGTAATCATTTATTTAATTGATTATAAAGTGAGGGAAATCTAAAATGGCTGCATCAGTAAACGAAAAAAATAAAGCCATATTAATTATTGGATTATTATATATTTTTCCTGTTGTATTGCTACTTATTCGTTATATCCCGTTTACTTATCGATTTATCTTACTAGGAATTGTTACTACTCTAGTAATTTTATCTGCTATCTTCAAAAATGTAAATTTACAACAGCTAGGTTTTTCTTACAACAATCTAGAACCTGCTCTCAGAGATATATTACCGACAACATTAGGATTTATTATATTAATAATATTGTTTTGCTTTCTTAAAGGAACAAGAGTTGATAATTCTGATCTGCAATGGTACTTTTATTTACTCTTTATTTTATTGTCTGCTCCATTTCAGGAATTTTTATATAGGGGTTATCTCTATCATCTTTTCTCCCAAGCTGGTTTTTCTCAATACTTCCTTGTTGTTTCTTCTATCTTATATAGCTTTGGTCATGCAATTTACTGGGATTTAGCAACTTTAGTATTTACACTAATAATCGGCTTTGTTTGGGGATATCACTACACACGGTTCAGAAATTTATATAGTGTGATTCTGAGTCATATTTTACTCGGAGTAGTTGCGATATCTACTGGTCTATTGTGATTTAATATTGCTTTAATTTGTTATGAGTGTCCAATTAAGGCGGCTTTTTACGGACAGTTTTCATAACTAACTACTATACAGATTTCAATCGATTTAGGTCAGCACTAACATTGGCAAACATTCTGGCGACGAGGTAGACAACTTTTACCAAAAGTCACATACAATTTTGGGTGTTAGTGCTACACTGCTTCCAAGCGCTCACTGCAACATGGTAAACAACCCCCAGTTTGACAACCTACCTCCTATCAAGCTCATTCCCTTAAATGATGAAGCTGTATCGGTGGTGCAGCAGCAAGGAAGACGTAGTGCCACAAAAACATCTCTACCCACAGACATACGGTGGATAAAACTACAGGAGTTTTTACGTAGTACCAATCTTGCGCCGAACAGTCGCAAAATGTACGAACGCGAACTTAAGCGATTCTTAGGATGGACACAGCTACACTATCACGAACTACGTCCGCGCCACCTTGGGTTATACAAGGAATATCTGCGTAATGAAGTAAAAACTGATACAGGGAAATCCCTGTCAAAAAGTAGTATCAACGCTGGGGTCGCTGCACTTAAAAGCTTTTTCAAGTGGATGTGCTATACGTATCCAGATATAATCGCTACTAATCCCACGCTAGGTATAAAACTAGAAAAAGTACCTCTACCACCTGCTCAAAGCTTAACTGATGAACAGATGGAGCGAGTGTGGTCAGCTTTAGAATTTTTGGGAGAAACAAAGCAACGGGATACCGCACTTGTCCACATTCTTAGTCACGGCCTCCGCGCTGGGGAAATTGTACAGTTAAATGTTGGGTCATTCGATGGCAAACTGCTGTTCTTGCCCGATACCAAAACCAATGAACCGCGCTTAGTGCCATTACGCAAGGAAAGCTGCGAGGTGTTAGAGGCGTATTTGCGATCGCGCAGCGAACAGGGTGAAGAACTAAATAGCCTCACCCCGTTAATGATCTCACATCACGCCTCATACAAGGGCGAACGCTTGAGTTATCATGGCATTTATTTTGCTGTGGAAAAAATCGGTGAACTATCTGGTATTGAAGATTTACATCCACACCAATTTCGGCATACTTACGCCACTGACTTATTGTTATTAGGAGTTGATCCTAGTCACGCGCGGAAGCTGACGGGACACCAAAGCGAGAAAGCATTTCGACGGTATACACTGCGGAGTGAACAAGAGGCGGCGATCGCTGCTTACTATCGTGCTATTGGTGAACAAGAAGCGGAGTAACCCATGCCCAAGCCACTTGATCCGAAGTGTCAACTGTGTGCAAAGTTGCCAACATCTAAGGCTAAGGTGCTGCATGGGACAGAAGGGGATGGCTGCTGGAATCCGAAGGTTTGTCACAATCGCCGTTCCTTCTACCGCAACAAAAGTAAAGATGATTCTGGGCAGATTGAGGCAATCGCCGTTGAACCGCCTGCAACATATTTTGCTGTACTGTATTTGTATAAAGAATCGGGGGATAAACCCTTACACGCTATGTCGGCAGAGCTATGGCTGGGGCAAAAGCCTATCTGTCGTTTAGAACCAATCCACTGCTTTGGGCTAACGGCTGGCAAGATACGCGCTTATACAGATCAGGTATTGCAGGCATTTGCCACACAGTATGGTGTTACGCTCCACCAATATAAGGATATGTTTGAGATTAGCCCGACTCACTGCCCAGTCCGACCTTGCCCATTGCATCCTGAATTATGACTAGCTATCGCCAATTAACAATTTGGGATATTTTGGATGAGATGTCAGAAGCTCCACCGACATCAACACTTGCTCCAGTATGGGATTGTTTAGATGCCGAGCTTGAGAGTTTATCTGTGGAAGCACAATTATCAACCGCAGCACAAGCCTTTTCCCAAATTGCAGATATTCTCAAATCTCGTGCTGATTTACTGTTGTCAGATGTCCGCTATCAGAACGATACTTTGGGGCCGGTTGTCAGCACAGATATCTTTGCTGGGTTAGTGCGGACGACAATGTATCTCGATTTGGATGACCTAATAGAAGAACCAGCACCGCAGACTTTTAGACCTCATGGGCCACACCAGTTTTCTCATGCTGCCGAAAGTCATAATTCAGTAGCTGCTCCGGTTGGGAAAGAGAATGTCTTGGCAATGCTTGAGATTCAAACTGTAGAAGATGTTCATCGGTTGGCTGGTGATGAAGATGTGCAGAAATGGCAGAGTGCGATCGCTCACTATCTTGCACAAGTGAAAGATGAAATTACGCTAACTAAACTACAACGGGTCTTGAAAATGCCGATGGTAGAGGTATGGTTGGGATTGTTGCTGGGTGGTTTTACATTAGAGCAGAGAGGAGATTTTTATAATAGCCACGATATTTGGGTAATGGGAAATCTTGAGTGAGATTTCACTAGCTGATCATGATGTAAATTTTGCCCAAGCAAGCGATAACTTCGTTAAGCTCCGCTAACGCCGTAGCCTAAGCAACGAGAACAAACATTGTACTGTTTAGAGTGTTAGCCTGCACACCATTCAGGACAGTAAGCAGTTCATTACTACTGGTAACAGTAATCAGGGTATTATTGAAATTAATGCCATCGCCTTTGGTTATAGTTAATTGTCCATAGCTCAGACCGGCAGCCAGTCCGATTTTGTCGGTGTTAAGGTTAAAGTCAGCAATCATATCTGTTCCCTCACGCGCCGCCAACACGAAAAGGTTGCTACCTGCTCCACCCCAAAGAATATCGTTACCATTTCCGCCTAAGAGAGTGTCATCGCCTGTTCCACCCCAAAGAATATCGTTGCCATTTCCGCCTAAGAGAGTGTCATTGCCTGCCCGACCCCAAAGGATATCATTGCCAGTTTTACCATTAATCCTGTCATTCTGTTCTGTGCCAACCAGCACATCAGCCCCTAGCGTACCTTCAATCAAATTGCTAGTAGAGTTGATTGTAATACTGACCTTAGCGGCATTGGATATACCACCTTCGTTATCCTTAATTGTGTAAGTGAAGCTATCTGTACCTACAAAATTCGTTGTTGGGGTGTAAGTGGCTGCACCCGTAGAGGAGTTCAGGCTCACTGTGCCATGACTCGGATTAGTGGTAAGGGCGATCGCACTGGGAACGAGAGAACCATCAATATCGCTGTCGTTAGCCAGCACATTAATAATGACTGCGCTGTTCTGATTTGTCTGTGCAGTATCATTAGTGGCTATGGGTAGATCGTTAACTGAAGCGATCGCTAAGTTAACGGTTGCTGCTGTCGTGGCGTAGGTAGTACCATCAGAGCCATTCCAGCCAAAACTCACAGAGCCGTTGAAGTTGGCATTAGGAGTAAAAGTTAGGTTTCCTAAACTAGCAACAGTAATTTCTTGATTTAAGCTGATATTGGAACTACCCAGTTTCAGAGTACCGTTGGTGGGCAAGGATGTAATCTGAATCTTAGTCAGGGTGTCGCCATCAATATCACTGAAGGCGCTCGTGAAGTCTGCCACACTAAAGCTGATAACTGTATCCTCATTCCCTGCCTTGCTGATATTGCTGAGAGTGGGAGCATCATTGATGTTGGCTACGGTCAGGGCAAAGGTATCAGTTGCTGTTGTGCCTGCGGTGTCAGTGGCGGTGAGTTTGATGTTGAGGGTAGCGACATCATCGTTGGTGGGAGTGCCGCTAAAGGTGCGGGTAATTGCTTCAAAGCTCAACCAGTTTGGTAAAGGATTGCCGTTGGCAACGGTAACGCTGTAGGTGAGTGTGTCGCCTGCATCCACATCACTAAAGGTGTTAGCAGGAATAATGAAGCTGAAAGGTGCATCTTCAGTGGCGTTTTGGTCAGTGATCGCATTTTCCACTGTCGGTGCATCATTAGTATTAGCGATCACTAATCCAAAAGTATTGCTCACACTAGCTCCGGCACTGTCGGTTGCTGTCACCTTGAGGCTGAGATTGCCGACATCATCGTTGGAGGGAGTGCCGCTCAATGTACGGGTGGTTGCGTTAAAGCTCAACCAATTGGGTAAAGGATTGCCATTGCTGAGGGTAGCTGAGTAAGTAAGAGAATCGCCTGCATCAATTTCGGTGAAGGTAATTTCAGCAATGGTAAAGCTAAAAGGAGTGTCTTCTGTGGCAACTTGATCGAGAATCGGAGTTTCTACACCTGGAGGAGTGTTAATGCCTTCGAGTGCATTAGTAAAAGTTTGAAGATCCCAATCGGGACTGGCATTCCAAATCCCAACTGTCCATTTAGACATTGATTCCCAAGGCGATCTTTCTCCAGGAAGAGCAACAAGATCGTTTTCAACTTTAAGAGCCTGTAATTCTGTGTCGCTTAGTAGCACATTTTGAACAAGGGCAGCAAAAATTTCTCCTTCATCTCCAGGACTATCTAGCTCGTTAATTTGTAAATCAAAATAGTGTCCAATTTCTTCAAGAAGAACATTTGCAACTGCTTGAGAACTGGTTGCGCTGTTGAGAAATTCACTGGCTAAGTAGATTGTGCTTCTGCTAATGGAGAAAGCACCACTTGCATTATTAATTTCTGAAGCAGAAACAATTTTAATTGGAGGTAAATTACTGAAATTTCCATTTGCCCATGCTTGTGCTAAATTTTGAGCAACAGTAGCATCCCAATCTTCACCAAATGCCAAATTCATTTTGGTGGTGAAATCAGGGGCAGTAGCAAAATCGTTGAGGAAACCTAGAGCAACCTGTAATCCTTGCTCTAGGGTAACGAAAGAGGCAAAATCATTAGAAAATGACACATTGTTTGTCTCTACCAAATTCAAAGACTTTGCGTCTGCTAGAGTAAAAGCCTCTGACTGAGAAATAGAAAGCAGATTAAAAGCGTTATATGCTGCTTGCACTAACGGGTTGTTAATTAAAGTAAAGGCAGCTTGAATGACCTCAATAAAAAGAGGGCCTAAAAGCTTTCTAGTAAATTCAGTAGACCCCCTTAATCGGAGTGAAGCCGCTAAATAAGGGAAGATTGTCTCAGCAGCAACAACCCCTGCAAGAGAATTACGAAGTTTAATAGCAAGTTCAGTCCCAACTGTAACGCTACCAAGAAGAGATACAGCCAACGTAACAATAAGATAGTCTGGATCTAGTCCATAAGAGAACCAAGGGCTACTTAATTTACTTGATGGTTCTTGAAAGGGTTGGTTTAAGTCCCTTGGTTTCTGGAAAAATCCTGTGGTCTTATCATAACCAACTTCCTCCGCAACAGTTGGGTTCAAATGAGTTCCAAGTACGCCTGAAATCCCTCCTGAAGAGTAATCATATAAGTAATATGAACCTGGAATATACTGCCAGCCAGCCATACTGACAATATCCCCTGACGTAATGAAATGAGTTACCTTCTGTGACAATGCTTTATCAAAACTGTTAACGCCTTCTACCAGTCTATAAATGCCATTATTTTTATAAAAAACGTTTGATCCACTAATGCCTGGACTATTAAAGGTGATAATTTGACCTAAATTACCACCATTCTTGGTGTAATGAGCAGCAACCCATTGAGTTAAAGCTCCCCCTAAGCTATGACCTGTTATATTAGGTTTAGAAATAACTTTACCTTGTTCTTGCTGACTTACATCCTGAAGCCATTTTGTGACCTCTCCTCGATTAGTCTGATCACTAAGGTTGGCTAAATTAGTACCTAATAACTGAGGAACCCCCACGCCATATGGATCGAGATCGGCGATGAAATCCTGAGATCCTGTTGGCTCGGTTCCGCGAATAGCGAGAACCGGTGCTTTGCCGAGATCGTAAATCGTTCCAGTACCCTCACCCTTAGCAATTTTTGCATCTGGAGATAAGATGATATCAAGGTAGAAATTTTCATCAGAAGTCAACCCTACTGCCTGAAACCCTGAAACTGGATCGTTGAAAACTTTATCAACGTAGTAACCTAAATCACCATAGGGTGTATAGGGAAAGATACCAGGGATTTGGTCAATATCAACAACAACATCATCATTATCTTTTACCCAATCTCTGTAAGCAGTATCCTTCGCAAAGATTTCAAAGTCTTTATCGGAAACGCCTCGCTCCCCATAAACCGTTACTTCAATTTCCTTTGTTGTTTCCCCTGGGGCGAAAGTTAGTGTCTTGTCAGTAATATACTCATAATCTTTAGCTTCTCCCTGCCCAGTAGAAGTTGCAGTTCCATCAGATGTTGAATAGACAATAGTTACAGATTGAGTGCTTGGCTTTGAAAGAGTAACTTTAAATTTAATGACTGTATCCTGATTTTCATTGACTTCAACCCACGAGTCGCTCACCGACACTTCAGGTGCAGCATCATCATCAAGAATGCTAAAAATACCTTGATTAATCGGCGATAAATAAGCATTAGTTGGATTTGATAAGTTGATTATGAAATTTTCATCTGATTCAATTTCAGTATCGCCGATGATCGGAACTGTGATGGTTTTAGAAGTTTCTCCTGGAGAGAAATTAAGAGTTCCCGCCGTCACAATGTAGTCAAAACCAGCAAGAGCAGTGTCATCAACTGTTGTATATTCAACTGTCACAGTCTGATTACTTGCACTAGAGAGGCTGACGATAACTTCAAAAGCAGCAATGCCAGAATTTCCCTCATTGGTAAAACCAGAGGAAATACTAATGGAAGAACCAGGAACTTCAATAATTCCTCTGCGTATGACAGTATCATCCTCTCCGTCATTCCATGAACCTCCAAAACCCCAGTTCATAAGAACGTAATCTTCACTGCGTCCTCCTAATGCACTGTCCCCATCATTAGGTTCACCAGATGTCCAATTTATATAAGTAACGGGTTCACCGCTTACCCATACAAAATTTCCCTCTGAAGCAGTATCATTAAGACCAATCCAGAATGTGTCTGTTCCAAATATGTCAATCAGAAACTGTTGCTCAAGAGCATCATTGATAGTGACTAGATGTCCTCCTAATACTTGAGCTTGAGTTTCGGCATCAGTCCACGTCGTTACAGTAGTCAGATAATATTGACTTCCGTTGGAAAGAGAAATGGTGTCGTCATTTATAATTCCGACAGGACTCGAATTATTAAATAAATTGACGTTATCGGGAGGGACAAAGTTAATCGTGAAAAATTCAGTTGGTTCGCCCTGAGTATCTGGAATGATAGGAACTGTAATAGTTTGAAAAAAGCTCAAAGGATTGAAGGGATCGAAAGTAAGAGTTCCTTGGGTAGCAACATAGTCTGAGCCAGCCGTAGCAGTCCCATCGGCTGTTGCAAATTGGATTGTAATAGGGCCGACATTGCGAGCTAAACGATTTGCAAAGACGTTTATTGTGACTTGATTAGTTCCACTATCACCTTCTGCAATCAAACCATCTTCAATAAAGAGAAAGAAAGGAAAAGAATTATTCTCTATCTGAACTTGCTGCCCATCGACTACAATTGTTCCCGTATCATCCTCAGCTTTTAACTGCTGTAAAGCCTCATTAGAGAGACTTTCTCCCATCACCAATGCTGAAAAAATCGCCCCTTCATCACCAGGGCTATCTGTATTATTCAAAAGCTGGTCAACCCAGTGACCAGCCTCTTCTACCAATACCTTCGCAATTGCTTCAAGATTGGTTGCGTTCTGACTGAGAAACTCTTGGGAGAGATAAATCGTGTTGGTAGCTGCCGCAAACGCTCCATTTGCTCCATTCATCTCGGCAGTCGGGAGAATGACCACAGGCGGCAGCAGGCTGAAGTCGCGTTTAGACCAGGTTTTAGCTAAGTCCTCAGCACTCTGAGGATTAAAATTGCTACCAAAAGCTGGCTCGATTCTAACGGTGAAATCCGGCTGACTCGCAAAATTACATAACAGATCCTCAGTGACTCGCTTTGCGGCGCGGACAACTTCCAAGAGTGGTTCACTTGCGCCTGACAGATAGCCGAAAGGAATCAACCAACCGCCTACTAATAAAGTTTCTGGGCTTCCAAAAAGTTTTGCCATATCCCTTAACCTCCTTTCCAACCCCTTTATTTACCTGAGTGAGCAATCAGCGATCGCATTGCTTAAGAAAATCAAAAACAATAAATATTAAAAATTTTTTAAAACCTCATCAATTTTACTGGCTTAATACAAGTCTGTTTGTATCCATTTTTTGCTGGTTTTTGGAAAGGAAATATGAGAGATTTTGATTTAAAATATGGGCTTGACAATTTACTGTATTTAAAATGAAAGATTCAAAGCTTATCCTGAAGGACTAAAAATTATTAAAGAAGTCGGAAATTCTGTCAGAAACATGAATGCCTCGGTAGAGCATCATGATATTCTTGTAACAAGAGTTGTATACTTTCAGGAAAACTAAGTAAAAACCCCTTATAGTAAGAAAAGTAACATTTCAAGTATCGTGAGTGGGAAATTTACTGAATGCGGCATGGCTTAATTTTACTTATACTCATGAGCAATTTATTAGGGATAGGTGCGAAAGCGAGAGCTAACCTTCCTGAAAGTGATTTTGACCAAAAAGTAGTAGAAACAAGCACAGACTTCACATTAGTGCAAGTTCCCAACCCAACTACGCCTAGACAACCTCAACCCTTACCCTCACAACCACCATCACCACCCCCAGATGTTCCCCTCCAAGTACCTCCTACTCTCACACCAACATCACCAATTTCCCCAGAAATTCCCGGAACAATCATAGTCAAAGAGTTTAAATTTACAGGCAATACCATCTTCAGCGATGCAGAATTAGCCAAAGAGACAGCATCTTTCACTGGCAAAGCGATCTCTTTTGCTCAATTGCTCGAAGCAGAAGCCATAATTAGCAAAAAATACACAAGCGCTGGGTACATTAACTCAGATGCCTTTATTCCTTCTGGTCAAGACTTATCCCCAGAAGCCGCCGTAGTGAAGATTAAGATTATTGAAGGCGGTCTTGAAGATATCATTGTTAGGGGAACCGCGCGCTTAAAACGTGAATATATCCGCAGTCGGTTAGCGATCGCTACTCAACGTCCCTTAAATCGATATAAACTGCTGGAAGCTCTACAATTGTTACAACTCAATCCCCTGATTAAAAGCATTTCCGCAGAATTGTCGGCGGGTGCGCGTCCAGAATTAAGTTTACTCACAGTCACAGTTAAAGAAGCAGACTCTTTTGATATCAAAGCCATAGCTAATAATGGACGCATTTCCTCCATTGGGAGTTTTGAACGAGGTGTGCAGATTAATGAGCGCAATTTACTCGGCTTTGGTGATGGACTAGAGTTGATGTATCGAAATACAGATGGTAGCAACGCTGTAGATATTGGCTACACAATTCCGTTTAATGCCCGTAATGGCACAATTAAACTAGCAGGCGGATTCAGCAACACGAAAGTAATTGATCCGCGTTTTGATGAGCTAGATATTACGGGTAGCTTTAACTATTATGATCTGAGTCTGCGTCAGCCTGTGTTACAGACTCCGACTCAAGAATTAGCATTAGGTTTGACCTTATCCCTGGCGCGGAGTCAAACAAAGATAAAAGGAGAAAACTTCCCCTTATCCTTGGGTGCAAACGATAATGGCGAAACCAACGTCACAGTCCTACGATTTTTGCAAGAATGGACGGAGCGAAACAATAGAGAATTGTTGGCTGTGCGTTCTCAATTTAGTCTCGGTATCGGGGCTTTGGGTGCAACACTGAATGCAGAAGCACCAGATGGACGCTTTTTCTCTTGGCGGGGACAAGCACAGTATGTCCGTTTACTTGCACCAAATACTCTGTGGGTGATTCGCTCAGATTTACAGTTTGCTTCCAGAGCATCCTTCCCTATCGAACAGTTTGCGTTAGGTGGCTTGGACAGTGTGCGGGGATATCCTCAAAATTTTCTGCTCACCGATAATGCTATTTTTGCATCTACTGAAGTGCGCTTACCAGTTCTGCGAATTTCGCAACTACAAGGGTTGTTACAGGTAGCACCGTTTATTGATTTTGGCACGGGTTGGAATAGCTCTAATTTTGCTAATCCTGACCCGAATACTTTAGTGGGGGCTGGTTTTGGGTTAATTTGGACAATGGGCGATCGCCTGAACGCACGTTTAGATTGGGGGATTCCCTTAGTCAATGTAGATGTTGACAAGCGCACATTGAATGACAACGGTCTATATTTCAGTTTCGATTATAATTTTTAAGAAAGGATATTTTAAAATAGAAGAAAGGATATTTTAAAATAGAATAAATTCTGAAATAACAATACCAATGCAACTTAGTAGCAAAACATTATACGAAACAGATTATAATCAATGGGTTGAAGAAACCGTTCAACACCTACAAGCACAAGACTTTGCATCAGTTGATTGGGCAAATTTAATTGAGGAGATCATAGACCTGAGTAGACGACAAAAGGATAAGTTAAAAAGCTTATTAACTAGACTATTTGAGCATCTGCTCAAGTTAGGATATTGGCAATCTGAGCGGGAATATAATGGTAATCACTGGAAGGGAGAAATTCGAGCTTTTCGCACTTCTCTAGTCGATGTTTTGCAGGATAGTCCAAGTCTTAAACCTTATTTTGTTCAAGTTTTTGCCAAGTGTTATGAAACTGCGAGGAAAGTGGCTAGTGATGTGTCGGGACTCCCCCTAGAAACCTTTCCAGTTGATGCGATCGCTACTCCAGAAGAAGTTTTAGATGAAAACTGGTTTCCCTCTCTATGCAATGAAAATAGTCATTAATCCTGTCTGGATTGTGATCAATCTCATCTTAAATTGAGCGACTTACGCCTAACTGTATTTTAGCTGTATTATAGCCTCGATGATAATTTTTAAACGCAGAGGGGTTCTAATATTTACGCGGAGTTGTTAAACAAGGTTAAGTGTAAAGTTTTTTGCCTAAAATAATAAAATAGCCGTAATAATACTGGTATACTTCTAGAATTGCTTGCATCTGCATTAAAGCGCAATCGGTAGTATCTAAAAAAGTTCAGTGGTAGTTATGGCTGATAGATTCCAGTTTCTTTTGGTAGCGCCTTTAGTAGCTTTGGGTAGTTTTTTCTGTGATGCTGCTACAGCCCAAATCATTCCTGATCGCACATTAGGAGCAGAAAGTTCTAGCATCAAACAAGAGACAATTCAAGGAATTAAGAGCGACTTAATTACAGGGGGTGCGACAAGAGGAGCAAACCTATTTCACAGCTTTTCCGAATTTAATATTCAGTCAGGAAGAGGCGCTTATTTTGCCAATCCAGCAGCAATTAATAACATCTTCACTCGCGTCACCGGGGGAAATCCTTCTAACATTTTAGGAACGCTAGGAGTTCTAGGTAATGCTAATTTGTTCTTGATTAATCCTAATGGGATATCCTTTGGAGCTAATGCCAGATTAGATTTGAAAGGGTCATTTGTTGCTTCTACCGCCAATAGCTTGGTATTTAGTAATAACTTAGAATTTAGCGCCACAAATCCCCAAGCACCGCCTCTATTAACTGTAAATATTCCCATTGGATTGAAATTTCGGGATAATGTGGGTGATATTAACAATGCTGGTAATTTAACAGTTGATAAAGATTTAATTTTACAAGCACAGAACCTCAACTTATCGGGGACGCTACAGGCGGGAGGAAACTTAACTCTCCAAGCCCAAGATACTTTAACAGTAAGGGATAGTGTAGAACAACCCTTCATTGCGGCGGCTGGAAATCAGTTATTGATTCAGGGGAATCGATTTGTCGATATCTTTGCGTTATACCATGTTAACAGTGGTTTGTTCTCTGGTGGGGATATGGTGTTGCGATCGGCTAATACCGTAGGCGGAGATGCACACTATTGGAGTGGGGGAAATTTTCGGATTGAACAATTGGATGGAAGTTTGGGGAATTTATCTAGTCCTCATGATCCGGTGATTCGTTCTTTGGGAGATGTGTTACTGAATGGGTATATAGGAAGTTCGTTGCATATTTTAGCAGGTGGTTTAGTTTACATCCCTGGAACTATTGAAATTAACGCAGCAGATACAACGGGAAATACTATCAACCCAACTAATACTCCAACATTAGCCAATGTTACTCTTTCAAATGGAAACTCTCTGATCATTGATGGTACAGTTCAACCTACTTTAGATATAAGAGCAGGTATGAATCCAGAGGCGATTGGCAATCCTCTGGGACTTTTAGGTAATAATTTTTTAGCAATTGGTGGAGGAACTTTTGATATTCCTAATGGTGCTGGCATCTTTACCGAAAATATTCAAATAACGGCTCCAGGTGGAATTGTTTATTTAACGAATCAATATGAACCTAACTTATCTCTACTAGATGGAAACATTATCATATCTGGGATTAATATACCTACTGGTCAAATCAACACTTCTAGCTTTAGTGGTAACGGTGGATCAGTTATTATTGATTCGCGTCAAGGAATAACCTTAAATGCTAGTATTATCGATACTTCCTCTATTTTAGGTAATGGCGGTGATGTTACTCTGCTTGCCAAAAACGATATATTACTTACCCCATCTTCCAGCTTTCCTTTAGGTTCATCTATTATCACAGATGGTTTATTAGGAGGCAATATTACCCTCAATAGTGGAGGTAATATTTCAGCTAGAGATAGCTTGATTTCTAGCAATAGTTGGACAACAGCATCTAATGTCAAAGGTGGAGATATTAATATTATATCTCGGTCACTTTTTTTAGATAGTAATTCTCAAATAATTAACAACACTTTTGGACGAGCTATATCTGGCAACGTCAACATTAACACATTGGAATTTATTACTATAGATGGCGGTGTCATTGATGCTGGAACGGTCAGTCAAGGAAATGCAGGTAACTTAACAATTAATACTAGGAGATTATTAGTTCAAAATGGAGGTCAGATATCTAATGGCACATCTAATGAAGGAAATGGCGGAAGCTTGATAGTCAATGCCCCAGAGTCGGTGCAATTAATTGGCGCTTCATCTGATAGTTTGTTTCCTAGTGGCTTATTTACCCAAACCACGCCAAATTCAACAGGAAATGCAGGAAACATTACGATTAACACTGGAGAGTTACTGATTCGAGATGGAGCAGAAGTCTTCGCTGGTTCTCCTGGTTTAGGCTCTGGAGGGAAGATTGAAGTAAACGCATCGGCATCAGTACAAGTTATTGGTCGGTCAGCTAATGGTAGGCTGCCCAGTGGCATATCCACTCAAACCATAAGCAAAAAAGGGACAGGAGACTTAGAGATTACAACAAGGCAGTTACTGATAAAAGATGGCGCACAGGTTGATACCATAACCGCAGGTGAAGGCAGAGGAGGAAATCTAAGAGTTAATGCTTCTGAATCGGTACAAGTCATTGGTCGGTCAGCCTATGGTGACATAGGTAGTGGCTTAAGTACTCAAACTCAAGGAATTGGCGATGCTGGCGACTTAAGCATTATCACAGGACGATTGATTGTTCAAGATAGAGCCGATGTAAGAACTGATAGTATTCCAAGTGTTGGACAAGCTGGAGATGCTGGAAACTTAAACATTAAATCTGAACAATTAATTATTGAGAATGGAGCAGAGATAGCTGCTGGTACTTTTGGTCAAGGGAAGGGAGGAAATTTAACTGTAACAGCCTCTGATTTCATTGAAATAAATGGATCTGGTAGTGGTTTGTTTACTCAAACTGAAGGATCTGGAAATGCCGGAGACATAAACCTAACTACGAGAAAGTTAATTGTTCAAGATAAAGCAAAAATATCCACTGGTTCTATATCCAATGCAGAGAATGCTGGAGATGCTGGCAACTTATTAATTCAAACAGGTCAATTAATTATTCAGGATGGGTCACAAATAGCAACTGGAACACGAGGTGAAGGAAATGCAGGAAGCTTGACTGTAACTGCATCTGATTTTATCGAAGCAACTGGAATATCAATAGATGGTTTTCCCAGTGGCTTGGGTACGACAACTAGTGGTAAGGGATCAGCAGGTGACTTAAAAATTATCACAGACCAACTGATTATTCAAAAAAGAGCAACTATTTCAACTTCTACTAGTGGTGCAGGAAAAGCAGGAAATTTGACAATTACAACTAGAGGTCTTGTTGTCAAGGAAGGCGCACAAATACAAGCTGGTACTTTTGGAGAAGGTAATGGAGGAACTTTGACAATCAACGCCACTGATTTAGTAGAATTAAGCGGGACATCAGAAAATAGTGAAATTGGTAATGGCTTATTTACTCAATCTCAAGGCTCTGGCAATGCAGGAGATTTAAAAGTTACGACTAGACAATTAATTACCAAAGATGGATCAATAATTTCGGCAAGTACTACTGATAGTGGAAAAGGCGGCAATATTGAAATACAGACGAAAATACTCTCTTTAAGCAATGATAGCCGTATAGTTACTAGAACTATCGGGCAAGGAAACGCAGGCAATATTCTTGTTCAAGAGGCTAACTCTATTACTCTTAGCGATGGTTCTCAATTCAGAACAGACACATCTGGACAAGGTGATGCAGGCATAATAACGATTGATTCACCCAATGCAATTATATCTCTTGAAGGTGATCAACCTAATCCTAGTGGAATCGTCACTATTGTTCAGCCAGTAGAGGGATTTACAAGCGATCGCCAAGCTGGAGACATTACCATTAAAGGGCGATCGCTCTCTTTAAGCAATGGCGCTCAAATCAATGCACTCACGGCTGGACAAGGAAATGCGGGTAACATCTTTATAGAAACTAGTGATGCTATCTCTCTAGTCAATAACTCCTTAATTGTCAGTACGGCGGAAGCTGGAGCAATTGGGAATGCAGGCGCTATAGATATTAAAGGGCGATCGCTCTTTCTCACTGATAATTCTCAAATAACTACTAACACCTTTAGACAAGGGAATGCGGGAAATATCTCTGTGCGAATTGGTGATGCCATTTCCCTAGCTAATAGAAGCGCGATTTTAAGCAGCGTCAGTCCAGGAGGTATTGGCATAGGCGGTAATATTGATATTAAAGGGCGATCGCTTTCTCTAACAGAAGGTTCACAAATACAAACAAATCTGTTCCGCACACAAGATAATTTTCCCGGTGGACAAGGCCAAGCAGGAAATATTTTTATCAATACTACTGATTTCGTGAACCTTTTTGGAGTCAGCCCCGATGGATTCTCTAGCGGATTGCTTGCCAGCACTGAACAAGGCGCAAATGGCAACGCTGGAAGCATTACTGTCACGACTAATGCCTTCCGTGTAGCAGACGGTGCAATTGTAGATACCTTAACCGCTAATACTGGAGAAGCTGGTGATATCACCATCAACGCTAACACCTTTGCAGCCACAGGCGGTGGACAAGTTATTACCACCACGCGCAGCAGTGGCAGCGCCGGAGATATTACACTCAATATTACTGATAGCATTGATATCTCTGGTAGCGATCTAACATTTGCTAATCGCTTGGCAAATTTTGGTGAAGCGATCGTCAATAATCAGGGTGCAGCAAGCGGACTATTTGCCAACACTGCGCCCGGTTCCACAGGAAACGGTGGTAGCATTATTATCGACCCCGACCAAGTTAATCTCAACAACAACGCACAAATCAGTGTCAATAGCCAAGGACAAGGCAATGGCGGTAACATCTCCTTAACCTCAAACAACCTCACTCTCAACAACGCCTCAACCATCTCCGCCACCACAGCCAGTGGTGAAGGCGGTAACATCACCCTCAAAATCGCCAATCTTCTACGCCAACGCAACAATAGCCCCATCTCTGCAACCGCAGGTGGGACGGGAAATGGCGGTAACATTACTATTAATACAAATTTCTTAGTTGCCAATCAAAATAGCGACATCACCGCCAATGCATTTGCAGGTAGGGGAGGCAACATTAATATCACCACTCAAGGATTATTCTTTGCTCCTAATAGTCAAATTACCGCCAGTTCCGAACTAGGAGTTGAAGGCGTTGTACAAATTAATACACCTGAGACTGACCCCAGCCGAGGTTTAGTAGACTTGCCAGAAATCGTCGTCGATCCCAACACTCTCATTGCCCAAAATGCTTGTCTGCGCGGGAAAGAAAGCCAATTTACCATCACTGGACGAGGAGGATTACCCTCCAGTCCAGAACAATTTCAAACCAGCGATGAAGTAGAGGTGAGTTTAATCGCACCAACCCAAGAATCTGCAACCCGCATCACTTCACCTTTACCCACTACTGTCACACCTGAAAAAATTGTGCCAGCCCAAGGATGGATACGCAACGAAAAAGGTAGAGTTGTCCTTGTCGGCTACGATCCTACTAATACAAACTTTCAGCGTCAGGAACAGAATTTAAGCAGTTGTCAGCCACGCTAAAAATATATAGCAATTCTGTGACGTAATCCAGACCGCGCACTCACAAAAGCTCAAAATTTAGGGCGATCGCTCTCATGTTTGCAGAAATTAGGCGATCGCCTTTATCCAGAAAGGTGCAATGTAAGTCTCAAAATGAAGCACACCAAGTAATATCCACATTTTTTTATTGAAATCGTAATTCCCTGCATAGTCATCCGCACCTGTCCCAATCAATAGGTAAGCACAAGAAAAATGGACAGATAAGGAGATATCCATGAATTACAAATTAGTAAATCGCCTATTTCTAGCAAGCTTAGGAGGACTCGCTGTTTTCATGACACCAAATCCAGCAGTTGCACAGTCTAATTCCTGCGTCAGCTATTTATATGGTAATAACTTTGACCAAAATCTCTATAACTATCAGATTTGTGTGCAGAATTGGCTCAGACAATCTAGACAACAATCACGGCCAAACCCCACATATCAGCCACGATACAATCCCAGCACTGGCAATAGTGGAGTTTACGAAACAATAAATAGAGGATATTGGAATGGTGGATATAGAAGGCTCCTAGAGAATTCGTGGAATGGAGGAAAACCCCGCAGCACAAAACCTCCTACTTACTATAGGTATTAGTAAACCTTAAATTTTAGTAGCACAGCAAGCTGAAAGTAGTGCATTAATTGGACTCAAATAAACTGCCGATGATACAGCATTAAGAGTATGTTGGGCTGAGGTTTTGCGTTCGCGTAGCGTGCCGTAGGTAAACCTAATATTCAAATGGATATTGGGTTTCATTCATTTATAAACAAAGGTAAAATGTATGCTGAATGTTGGAATTTTCTCTAGTAATCTGCTGTCTAGAAAAGGGTTTTGGATTTTTATTATCATCTTTACAGGGATTTTGTTTATAGCAACAGGTTGGACACAATTTTCTTGCTACCCAATGGTAACTAATGGGCGTTTATTAAAATTTTGTTCTACCGAGAAAACTAAGCTAGAAATTATCAAAGATTCCAGAACACATGGAGATACCTTAATATTTTTGGCATCAGATCCTGATTCTGATGAAAACGTATTAAGAGCTTTAACTTCTTCTCTTGATAGTCCAAAAGTCGCTAACAATATTAAGATGCTGCAACGTGCGATCGCCGTTAATCTCAAGACTCCTATAGATGTCTTAAATGCAGATGCGTTCGTCAAATCCGAAGATGTAGGCATACTGGCGAATATTGCTAAACGTTCAAATGCTACTCCTAAACTACTGAGAGAAGTCGCTAACAATCTTCATGCAGATGCTATTGAAATTCAAAAAGCTCTAGTCAATAATCCTCAAATCCCCGATGATGTATTACTAAAATTAGCTAAGAAGTCACAAAAACCCAAAATTTTGTATGAAATAGCAACTTTAAAAAATCCTGCTGTTGATTCTAAATCTCCTCCTAGTTTTAAAGCTTCTGCTAGTGTTTTAAGAGAATTACATAATAACGTTGTTGCCAAAGATATGAAAATTCAGATAGTAATCGCTTCACTCTCCTATTTATCATTACATCCAACTCATACTAGGCTTTGGAAAATCACCTGAGTATGATCAATATTTCTGGCTGCACTTTACTTGGCTAATTTGGTTCACCTTCATTTCCATATTGATAGCATTATGGGCATACTCGCGTACCTCTAAGAAAGAAGCTAAAGCATGAACTCTGAGCATAAAACCAATTCATTTTGTACAGTAATTTGAGAACCTGCTACATCGCTTAATCAAATAGATGTTTGCATGATAGCAGTAGTTGTGGGCGATCGTCTCCGACGGGGCGTAGCCCATCGCATCAACATTATCAAGTAAAAGGTGGGTAATTACCTGCCTTTTTTATTGACACTATAATTCCCTGTATATTTTTCCGCACCTGTTCCAATAAATAGATAGCACAAACAAAATAGACAAAAAACTCTTGATGTCTGCTATGTAAATAATAATCGCTAGTAATTCTCTATGAATAAAACTTTTCAGATTATTCGTGAGTATCAACAACTCAATTTTAGTGAGCTTTTGGGACAGCTTTTAGCGGAAAAAGGAATTGAAATTTCCACTTTATCTATGATGCTGAATGAACGTAAATACTATCTCAGCAAGGAATCACTCTATCGATATTTTAATCCCAGTCCCAAAAGCAATCGATTTCCTCCAGAAGATTTTATAGAGATTTTTGCTGTGGTTTTGCAGTTGACTGAGGAAGAAGCAAACATTCTTATACTTTTTTGGAAGCACTGTAAATTATTAAAAAAATGTAAATGTTCTCATGATTAAATTTTCAACTTTTTATCCAATTTTACCGATTAATTGGATTGTAATTTTGCCACCATCCAAGATTATACTTCTTGTGAAAAAGTAATATGAGAACCAAAAATCTTTCCGAGGTTCACAAATGTTATTTTTTATCAACAAATATTATGTTGTAAAAACTGAGGTTTTCACCATGACAAATATTAAGAACTTTGAACATAATTATCTCCAGTCTATCTTAGATAATTCCTTGCTGATTGCTCAAGAAAAGCTTGGTTACTTTCTTGTTGATACCGAGTTTGATTACAAGATACGATTAGCGTTTGGTAGTGGGGTGGATGTGCTAGCAGCGAACTCTTTAGTACGGGAGTTAGTGCAATTAAATTCTGCTTTATTACCAAAAATTGAGATTCGTAATCAGTCGGAAATTAATGGCGCAAAAGGTGCGTTTGCTATTTCTAATAATACTCTTTATTTATCACGAGAGTTTATAGAAGAAAATACCAGCAACCTTAGCTCAATTGCAACAGTGATCATCGAAGAGTTAGGACATTTTATTGACTCTCGGTTAAATGCTAAGGATACGCTGGGAGATGAGGGAGAACTGTTTGCGAATTTAGTCCAGAGAGTGAAATTAAGTAGTACAGAACTGCAACGAGTAAAATTAGAATATGATAGTGCTGTTGTCACTATTGATGGACAAAATATTCAAATAGAACAGTCAAATTATAATCTAGGCTTAGTTGAAGGAAGCTATTCTCGTAATAATTCAGTTAGCGTCAACGATTACAGTGATAATTGGACATTTCAAACCTCTACAATTTCTGGAAACAATAACTATGTACGTGTTACTTCAAATTCCAACTTAGACTATGATTTAGTCTTACAAGTTACCGATCAATTTGGTCAGGTTCGTACCTCTGATTTATACACAGATTTTGAGGAAGTTTCTCTAAGTGGTGCTGGTGCTGGAACATATACTATAACCGTGTATGACAAGTATCGAGGTCAATATGCAGGTCATTACGAAACCTATTACGATTACTATTATGGATACTATAACGTCTGGGTTCCAGATAATGTATCCTACAGTTTAACAATTAATGCACCACAATTACCACAAATATCACCAGATACTAAAGAAAGTAATAATAGCTTGGCTTCTGCAACGCTGGTAACAAGTGGAACACCCCTAACCGGAGGGGAGAGATATTTCTCAAATTTATCAATTCATCTTCCCACTGATACTGATTTCTTTAAGTTTACGACGAATCAAATTTCAACATATGAAAACTATATCTACGCTTTTCAAAATACTGAGGTAGGCGATCTTGATATAGAATTATACAATGAAGCAGGTGGACAACTTTATACTTCCTATTGGAATGCAAGTGGTTATGGTCAAAATGTACTTTCTTTAGCAGGATTACTGCCTGGGACTTATTATTTTAGAGTAGGTAGTTACGAAGGTCAACTGACACCTTCTTATGATTTGGTGTTTAATCTGCCAGTTTCTTTGAGTAGCGATCGCTTTGAAAATAATAACACCTCTCAGACTGCAAAGAATTTAGGTGCGATTTCAGGATTTAAGCAAGAAAATAACCTCTCAATTCATACCAATACTGATATAGATTGGTTTCAGTTTCAAATTACAGGACAAACTAATAATCAACATTATATCGCTATTGATTTTGAGAATATCAAAGGCAATCTCGATTTAGCCTTATATGATAACCAAGGCAATGTTATTAATTATACTGCCAATAACACGGATGGTGAAGCTCTTTCTTTATGGGGTTTGACATCAGGAATTTATTATGCTGCGGTGTATAGTTGGTCAGGAAATACAAATAATTATAACCTGATGCTCAATGCACCAGGGACGACTTCTACCATTACAGCAGATGCCTTTGAAAGTAATAATACCAGAATGGCAGCCAAGAGTTTAAAAGATTTTGGTTGGCGACAAGAAGAAGGCTTTAAAGCATGGCAAAACCTCTCGATTTCTTCAGGGGATGAAGATTGGTTTAAGTTCGATATTAAAGAAGGACAAAATGGAAATTATGTAGCAATTACCTTTGACAATTCCTTCAACAATTATCAAGGTGACCTCGATTTAGAACTCTATAATTCTTCAGGAACTCGGATTAAACAAGCAGCAGGATTTCGAGATGTTGAATTAATCAATCTAGATAATCAACCAGCAGGTACATATTACGCAAGAGTAGTAGGCAATAACGGCTCAACTAATCCAAATTATACTTTGTTCATTAATACTCCTGGTGGCGATCAATTTGAGAATCAAGGACAGGGAAATAATGCACCTGGACAAGCAACAAAACTTACTCATAATACCTATCGACAGCAAATCAAAAATCTTTCCATTCATGCAACTGATGACGTAGATTGGTTTAAGTTGAATTTGCCAAGTGCAGGAAAAGCTAATGATTATATCCGCATTGATTTCGATGGTGCTGTAGGCGATTTAGATTTAGAAATCTACAATAGCAATGGAGAGCAGGTAATTGATTCTTCTGAAGGAGTTGGGAATACTGAACAAATTTCTCTTCAGGGTTTAACGAGTGGCGATTATCTGATTAAAGTCTACGGTTATGATGGAGAGACGAATTCTGACTATACTTTAACGGTTAATTCTCCTGTCGGTAATAATCAAGATTGGTTAGAGGCTAATAATTCCCTGTCAGCTGCTAAGAATTTAAATCAATATCTAAAACCAGGGCAACAAGTTATTACCATTGGTGATGAACCTGAAAAACCTTTATCAATTCATAATTCTACAGATGTAGATTGGTTTAAGTTTACGATCGCATCTCCAGCAAAAGCAGGCGATTACGCTCAAATTGCTTTTGATCATACTATCGGCGATTTAGATTTTGAACTGTACAATTCATCTAGCCAACTCCTCAAACCTTCTAAGGGAATTGCTAATATTCATCGCATTGATTTAAAAGACTTAGAGATAGGAGATTATTATCTCAAAGTATTGGGTTACAATGGCGCAACTAATCCCACTTATACCTTAACCGTTGATGCTCCTTTCACAAAAATAACAGGAGATTGGTCTGAAACAAATACTGCTGAACCAGATACTCTACAACAAGCAAAAGATTTAGGTAAAATTAATCGCGTCTTCAATCAAGGTAATCTCTCAATTTCTCAAGGAGATGTAGACTGGTTTAAATTTGAAATTGATGCTAAGGGTGGTCAAAATGACGCGGTAGGAATTCGTTTCAATCAGGGACAAGGAAATTTAGATATTGAACTTTATGGGGCGGATGGAACAACGCTAATCAAAAAATCTACAGGTATTAGTGGCACTGAAGAAATTTCACTTAATGGTCGAGATAAAGGGGTCTATTATCTCAAAGTTTCTGGCTACAATAATGCGACCAACCCTAATTATGAATTGTTTATCAATGCACCAGAAAATACATCAGGAGATTGGGCAGAAAAAACATTAGGTAACAATATCTCTAGCAATGCTTTTAACCTCCGTGATGTGGAGGGGTTACAAACTTGGGAATCTTTGTCTATTCATACCACAAATGATGTCGATTGGTTCAAATTTACAACCCTAAATACTGCCAACGCGACTGATTTTGTCCGCATTCAATTTGACCAAAAACTAGGAGATTTAGAATTATCTCTGTATGATGCTACAGGAACAACTTTATACGGAAAATCAGAATCTACTGATAATTTTGAAGAACTTAAACTGACGAATGCTCAAGGAACGTATCTGAATCCGGGAACTTATTTAGTTAAAGTTGAGGGATACAAACAAGCGACGAATCCTAACTATCAACTCTTGATTAATGCGCCTAGCGGTGATAATTCTGATTGGGCGGAAACTAATAATACTCGATTAACTGCGGAGAATTTACAAGAAGTTCAAGGAACGCAAGTTTATTCAGGACTTTCTTTACATCAGGGTGGTGATGACGATTGGTTTAGCTTTATCACTAAAGGTATAGGAGTAGAAGGTCATGCAGTTAGTATTGAGTTTGATAATACCCAAGGGGATTTACAACTGCAACTTTATGACAACAGTGGAACTTTGAAGGGAACTTCAGATTTAAATAGTAACCGCGAGCGAATTTCCTTAAAGGGTTTGGTAGCTGGGACTTATTATGTCAAAGTCTACGGTAAGACTACTACGACAACTAATCCTAATTATTCTCTGATTATTGATGCACCTCAGATTCCAGAATCAGATTGGATTGATCAAAAAAGTGCAACCAAGAACTTTAATGACACCCGAACTACCGCCTATGATTTGCGAGAAATTGATGGTAGTTTAACATTAAGTGGGTTATCGATTCATCCAAATACCGATCAAGATTGGTTCAAGTTTAATTTAAATAAAATGGGGGTTGCAGGTCAGGCTGTACGCATTGATTTTAACCATTTTGAGGGGGATCTGAAATTAGAATTATTTGATACAAATGGAAATTCTTTAGGACTGTCGAATACAACTAAGAACTTTGAGGAGATTTCTTTAACTGGTAAGAATGCAGGGACTTACTATGTTAAGGTTTCGGGTGCGAGTAGTACTGCTTCCAATCCTGAGTACAGTTTAACAGTTGATGCTACCCCACAAGCACGACCTGATGCGCTGGAAGTAAATGATACTCCAGGGAAGGCTTATGATTTGCGGGATTTGGCGCGAACTGCACAAATTGGTATTGCTGCATCTGGTAGAGGTTATCCTTATGATTACTACTATTACACATTCTCAACTCCCCTTTTCAGTTCTCAACCTCTAGATGTTTTTTCTTCTCCTTATACCAGTGTGGTGGGATCTGTCTACAATGATTTGTTTGGAAGTCCTTCTGTATCGATGCTTCCTGGTTATCAACCTGTAAGTCATAGTGATGTTATTAATGCCGGTTTTCAAGTCGGTGGCAATGTACATAGTTTTGCATCTGGAGCGATTAATTATACAAATGTAAGCGATCTTGCTTACTCAGTTCCCGGATTTAGCCAGTGGCAACAGCAAAATAATCAGTATCTCTGGAATCAGGCTCAACAAGGTGTAAGTGGTTTTCAAGGTTTGGGATCTCTCGCATCAAGTATGCCTTGGCTTGGCAGTGTAGGAACAAGTTTGTCTGGGATAAGTTCAGCTCTTGGTAATATATTGGGTGATGGAAGTCTATCAGCTTTAATTTCACCTTTTAACAAAAATAGAAGTTCTCAAAACCTAGCCGTCATCTCCAACCTTTCCATCGACAAATTAACTGACCAAGACTGGTTTAAATTTGAACTTAGTAAAGATGGAGAAGAAGGTCAATTTATTAGCATCAACTTTGATCATGGCCAAGGCGATCTGAAATTAGAACTGTTTGAAGCATTCAACACCACTACCAACACTGCTGAAGCACAATATCAAACATATCTCGTCGATCGCGCTAATGGTAATGGTGACACAGAACAAATCAGTCTCACTGGGTTAGCAAAAGGAACATACTTTATCCGTGTCAGTGGCGCAATCAACCCAAATTACAGCCTCACCCTCAGCGCCCCTCCGCAACCGAACGATACAGGCGACTGGACAGAACCCAACAACAGCAGTTCTACAACCTACGATTTAAAGACAGTAGAAGGCGGACGTTTACTAGAAAATTTGTCTATTCACAATTCCACTGATCAAGATTGGTTTCAGTTCACTACAACAGGAACAGGAAAAAATGGTCACAAAGTCCGCATTGATTTTAGCAATGCTCAAGGCGATTTAGATTTGCTGCTCTATGACCAAAACGGTACTACTGTTAGAGGACGTTCCGAAACCACAGGAAATTTTGAAGAAATTAGCCTGAATACTTTACCTGCTGGTACTTATAAAGTCCAAGTTCTCGGCTACAACAATGGCACTAACCCGAACTATAGCCTATCTATCCTCGCTCCTGATAATACAACGACGATCGCTCCCGATAACTTAGAACCAAATAATACCTCTGCTACCGCCATTAATCTCAATCAGGCTGATGGTATCAACACCATTTCTAATCTTACCATTCACAATAGCGATCAAGACTACTTCAAATTTACCCTGCAAGATACCAATCCCAATGACGGACAAAACCTTGTCACTACCGACTCTTCTATCAGCATTCAATTTGAAAACGCCTTGGGCGATTTACAATTAGAACTTCGAGATCAAAATAATACTCTCGTCAGAAGTTCTCTGAGTACTTCCAATAACGAATCTATCTCCCTCAAAGGTCTTACCCCTGGAACTTACTACTCGCGTGTTTTCGGTAATACTGTCAACAATACTACTGCAACCAATCGCTACGAATTCCATATCGACGCGCCCACAGATGCGACGCAAATCAAAAATGACTGGACTGTTTTAGTGTACATGACCGCCAGCGATTTGCAGTCAGCCGCTTTTGATGATATCAACGAAATGGAATGGGCAACTTCTTTATTCCCCAGTAACGTTAACTTCGCTGTCCTCTGGGATCAGAGTTCCTTTGACACTAATAAACAATACACCACTGGCACACAGGGTAAATGGGGAACTACGGGACGAGCTATCATTCAAGCCGATACCAATATGAATCGAGTGGCTACAAATTTTGACATCAGTATTGGCGAACTAAATACAGGCGACCCCAATAACCTTGTCAACTTCGTCAACTGGGCAAAAACGGCTGCTCCGGCAGAGAATTATGCTCTTGTTATGTGGGATCATGGTGCTGGTGATTTAGGTGGTTTTAATTTCGATGATGAGGGTAATAAAACTAATACTTCTGTTGATCGCCTCTACACCAATGAACTGGCTGCTGCTCTCAACACCCTGAAAACAAGCGGCACAACTTTGGATTTGCTCGCCTTCGATGCTTGCTTGATGGGCATGACTGAGGTAGCCTATGCACTCAAAGATTATACCGATGTCTTCGTTGCTTCCGAAGAATTAGAAGCAGCTGAAGGTTACGATTACACTACCGCCTTTTCTGCCCTATTAAGCAATCCCGACCAAGTAACAGCACAAGACATCGCCTCTGGAATGATTACCAGTTTCCAACAACAATACCAAGGCGATCGCTTTGGATTCGATACCCTATCGGCAATTGATGCTCTCAACGATACAACTACGGGTAAATTCTCTAACTTTGTTACTCAATTAAAAGCCTTTACCGTTGCAGCCGTTGCTATCACCACATCTGCTACTTGGGATGCGATTCAAGATGCCCGCAATGCTGCAACCAGTTTCTTACAATCCGGGGATTACCGTGACTTAGGACAGTTTTTAAATGCGATCGCCACTAGCAATAACACCGCCCTCAGTGGACTCAAAACAGTCGCCCAAAGTGCTTACACTGCCTTACAGGACTTGGTAATTGATAAAACCTCAGATCGACGAGATACTCAAGGACTCTCAATTTACCTACCTTCCAGAGGATCAACCCTTGACCCTGGTTACCTCAACCGTAATGGGGCATTCTTCACCGCTACTGGTTGGAATAACTTCCTCAATGCTGCAATTAGTAGGGGAAGCAACCGGAATGCTACAACCGACTGGGCAGACTCTAACGATACTGCTGCTCGTGCTTATAACTTTAATAAACTGATTGGTGATGGGCATACCTTTACCAATTTAAGTCTGCATGAAGTTGCCGATCAAGACTGGTATCGTTTTGAAATAATTGGGAATGGAGAAAGTGGCGATCGCCTTACCGTCACCTACAGCAGTACTTTAGGATCTGGACTATCTTTATCGATTTATTCTCTGAACAACCGACAAACTCCTGTCAAACCAATTGCTAATGCAGTTTCTGGACAAGCAAGTATTGATTTAGCAGGGTTAGCTACAGGAGAATATCTAATTCGTGTTCAAGGCAATGGTTCTTTAATCGTTCCTCAATATTCTCTAACAATCAATACTCCAGGAACGCTGGGATCTGCCAATATCCAAGACTGGGCAAGTGGCAATAATAGGACAGCCAAAGCCAATAGTTTAGGTATCATTACGGCGGAAAGCGTATTTGCTGGTTTACGAGTTAATTCTACGACTCCAGATTTCTTTGAATTTGAAATCCCGAAAAACCAGATTGTCAACCCTGGAAGAGTGAATGTGAATGTGGTAGGGAATCAATCTGTCACAGCAGAATTACTCGCTACTAATGGAACAACAGTTCTTGCTACCAAAACAGGAACAGGAAAACTACAACTTACTTACCCTGGTGAAGCAGGAAAAACCTATCAACTGAAAATCAGTCAGCCTAGCGGACAAAACCCAGTCAGTTACTCCCTCCAGTTTGAGACAACACCTAGAACTGTTAATGATGGTACGATCAACAACGATCAACTGGAAGGAACATCAGGTAATGATACTCTCAATGGTGGCACTGGCAATGATGGGTTATCAGGTTTAGCGGGTAATGACATCATCAATGGGGGTCTTGGAAACGATACTCTCAATGGTGGCACTGGCAATGATAGTCTAATTGGAGGGTCTGGTGATGATACTTACATCATCGACAGCATTGGAGATACCATCACCGAAAATGCCAACGAAGGCACAGACACTGTTCAATCTTCTATCACTTACACTTTAGGTACAAATCTCGAAAACCTAACCTTAACTGGAATAGCAACTATTAACGCTACAGGGAACAGCTTTAACAACACTATTATAGGTAATAGTGCTAATAATACCCTCAATGGCGGAGATGGTAACGATAGTTTAACAGGTGGTGCTGGTAACGATATCCTAGTTGGCGGTGTAGGGGCTGATACTCTCACTGGTGGTACAGGAAGCGATCGCTTTACCTTCAACTCCCGCACAGAAGGCATTGACCACATCACCGATTTTAGCGTCATTGATGACACGATCGCCGTTTCCACAACCGGATTTGGCGGCGGATTAGTCGCAGGTGCAGTCATTACAGCCGCCCAGTTTGCCATCGGTACAGCCGCAACCACAGCTAGTCAAAGATTCATCTATAACAATACTACAGGCGGAATGTTCTTTGACCAAGATGGCACAGGTGCGATCGCTCAAACTCAATTCGCTACCCTCAATACTGGGTTGTCTCTGACGAATGCAGATATTTTGGCGATCGCATAAACATTATTGAGTTAAAGGTAGTAATACCCAGCTTTTTTTATTTCAAGAGTGATTCCCTGTATATTTTTCCGCAACTGTCCCAATAGATAGATAGCACAAGAAAAAATAGATCGATGATCAAGGAAATATAGATGAATTGTAAGCTAGTAAATCGCTTATTCCTGGCAGTGTTAACCAGTGGATTTGCAGTTCTCGTTACAAGTTGTCAGAAGACAGAACAGAACTCTTCAGTTCCTCAATCATCCTTTAGCTCAAAACCCTTTAATTTGAGATTAATTCCTTCAAAGCTAGACAACTCACCTCTACTAAAAAGTAATACTTCTTTATTGCTCCCTCAAACTGCCAAGCAGTCCTGCGGCGATACCTCGACGGGAAGTGAAACAGCTTGGTATCCTGTTTTTATTGACTACGGTAACTTAGCAAACATTAACCGTGAGCTATGTGCAGATGCCATTGAAACAACAAGAAAGGATACGGGAATTCTGTCAGTACAAGTGGCTAGTTTTTCAAATAGGGATAGGGCTGTAGCATTTGCTAATAAGGTTGGTGGTAATGTCGGTAAGCCAACTTTTGTCAATGGGGAATCTCAAAGCGATGTCTCTGTCAGTGATAGTAGAGGAGAAGTATTAACGCCTGTTGAAACAGAGTTACCACCAAACAATAACCTTACAACTATAGAACCACCAGTGCAGCCTAATCAAATTCAGGCTGCACCTATAAAACCACCTGATATTAGCTCTTGTGCTTTCGATTTTTCTCCTAATTCTAATTGCTCCGAGCAATTATTTAAGTACCAACAATATGTTGAAAAACAAATTCAGGAATCAGCAAATAATCGATCTCAAATTAGAAACCAAATATCTAGCAACGAAGGATATAACAGTGGCATACATTCTATGCAAACTCAGATCAATGTTGACAAATTTCTTAATAATCAAAAACGCAGCATTGATAACCAAAACTTCCTGATCCAACAAAGGAATGCGTCTAGATGTGCTACAACGACATCTCTAGTTTGTTAAAAAGTGCGACTTGCCAGTCTTTTTTACTTTTGATTTACATCATGATTCTCTGTATATTTTTCTGAACTTGTCTCAATAGATAAATAGTACAAAAAATTAGAACAAAGGAGGCTAAATTTATGTTCGGTCGCAAACAAAAATTTTTAGAGCATAGCCAACAATGTCGTCAATCTGCTCAAGAATTAACTCAAGAAGCAGTAAATAACCTGGCTCGTGCTGCTTTTCACGGAGGAAAATCTATGTTTATAGATGGTGGAATAAGTGAAGTTGTGAATGGCTTTCAAGGATTTAAGAATTTAGGAAAAGGAGTCTATAAAGCCAAACAAGCTTATGATTATCATCAAATGGCAAATACTCTTGAAGAAAAAGCCAAAAATACTAAATGGTGGCATTTTTAGAAGCGTTATACCAATCTTATTTGATTCATGAAAATTGAGAATACTAGACTAGAACACTGACTTATTTAAAAAATCGAGTTCTAGTTTATCATTCATTATTTAGTATGGCTATGTTAATTTTTAAGTTCTCATGATTTACATGGTTCTGATTTCAGATATGCTAAACACATAATTTTTTGATAGACTTTGACGCGAAAACGGTGATGGGGAAATTTACAAAAAGGAAATACAGAAAAGGTTTTTGGCAATTTTTTCAGAAAACGTTAATCTTAGCAGTTGTATCCTGTCTTCTTTCAATAACACTCCCTTCTGTTGTTGCTCAAATTTCCTCACCACAAGTGATCGCTCAATCTCCACAAAATACCTCATTCTTAGTTAAACAAGCGAATCAACTCTATCAAGCAGGAAGGTTTACCGAAGCAGTTGAAGTTTGGCGACAGGTGGCGATCGCTTTTGCGTCTCAAAAAAATTACCTCAATCAAGCAATGGCGTTGAGCAATCTTTCTCTCACCTATCAGCAGCTTGGTGAGTGGGAAAAAGCAAAAACAGCGATCGCTCACAGCCTTAAACTCCTGAAAACTCTCGAACAGACAACCACAAAACAACGCATATATGCCCAAACCCTTGATATTCAAGGACAACTACAACAAAAAATTGGACAATCCCAACCTGCTCTAGAGAGTTGGCAACAAGCAGCTAAAATCTATGCAGCTATGGGGGATAATGATGGTGTAGCAATCAGCGAAATTAACCAAGCGCAGACATTACAAGACTTGGGACTATATCCAAGAGCCTGTAAGACATTACTTAAAGCTTTGGGCTTAAATAATCAAGAATGTCAACTCTTAGCCGAACAGTTTAATCCTCTCCAACAAAAACTCCTCGAAAGCCAACCAAATACTATCCAGGAAGCTCAAGCACGGGGATTGCGAAGTTTGGGTAATGTTTTTCGAGTCGTGGGTAAATTAGAGGAATCAGAGAAAGTCTTACAAACCAGTCTAGGAGTTGCTAAACTTTGGAATTTACCCCAAGATATGAGTAAAGTTTTACTCAATCTGGGCAATACAAACCGCGCTTTGGCAACAAGAGAAGAAACCTATAAAGATGAAAAACAAGCAAAGATTTACAGAAAAGTAGCTTTAGACTATTATCAACAATCTGCGATCGCCGCCTCTCCTCTCGTCAAAATTCAAGCTCAACTCAATCAACGAGATTTATTAATCGATCAGCAACAAAGGCAAGCAGCTGATAGTTTATTATCTCCGATTCGAGAATCGCTCACTCAATTACCCCTCAGTTGGGCATCTCTCTATGCCAAAATTAACTTTGCTAAAAGTTTAATTGATTGGCAACAGGAAGTTACTCAACAACCTGACTCTGGCTCTGTTTCAGAAGCAATTTCTCTGTTAAAAGGTGCGATCAACGAGGCGAAAATCTTGGAAGATGAGCGATCGCTCTCCTATGCTTTTGGTACTCTGGGGAAATTATATGCAGACATTAATCAAAACGACAATGCTAAAACTTCTACTCAACAAGCATTACAAGCCGCTAATCAAATTCGGGCATCGGATTTAGCTTATCAGTGGCAATGGCAATTAGGACAGATGCTGCGCGATGAGAATCGGGAAGAGGCGATCGCAGCTTATGGTGGTGCAATTAACTCCCTAAAAAACCTCCGGGGAGATTTAGTCAGCCTCAATTCTGATGTTCAGTTTGACTTTAAAGAGCGAGTAGAACCAGTCTATCGAGAATATGTAGATTTACTTCTGCAACCTAAAGAACCTAACCAAGAAACCCTAAAAATAGCCCGTCAGACCATTGAAGACCTGCAATTAGCCGAACTTGACAACTTTTTCCAAGAAGCTTGTACAACTGTCAAACCCCAGCAAATAGATCAAGTTGATGCCAATACAGCCGTTATTTACTCAGTAATTTTACCAGAGCGATTGGAAATTATTCTTTCCCTTCCAGGCAAATCTCAAAGCAACCTACGTCGTTACACAACATCAGTTACTCAAAAACAAATCACAGAAACTGTCACCAAGTTGCAGAACAGTTTGAATGCACCTTTATATAAGGAATCAGAGATTTTGCTGCTCTCACAGCAAGTTTACAATTGGCTAATGCGCCCTTTAAAAAACGAACTCGACAACTCTCCACAAGTTCAAACATTAGTGTTTGTCTTAGATGGAGTTCTGCAAAACATTCCGATGGCTGTTCTTCATGATGGGCAAGAATATCTCATAGAAAAAAATTATGCGATCGCGCTCACCCCTGGTCTACAATTACTCGACCCCAAACCCCTGACACGCAAAAATTTCAACCTGCTTGCAGCTGGATTGAGTCAAGCTCGCACTAGTCCAGTTACCCGTAAACCCTTTTCAGCCCTTCCTAACGTCACAACAGAGTTAAAAGAAATTCAACCGACTGAGCGTAAGCGCCTGCTGGATGATTCTTTCACCTCAGAGAGCCTGGAAAAACAAGTCAACTCATCTGCTTTCTCAGCAGTTCACATTGCCACTCACGGAGAATTTAGTTCTCGTGTTGACAACACCTTTATTCTCGCCTGGGATGGAGAAATTAATACTAATAAGCTAGAGGATGTTATTAAGGCTAAATCTCAGCCAAACCGCCCCATTGAACTACTTGTTTTGAGTGCTTGTAAAACAGCAAAAGGGGATAATCGAGCCGCTTTAGGCTTGGCGGGTGTAGCAGTGCGAGCAGGAGCGCGCAGTACTTTAGCATCTCTTTGGGTGGTTCGAGATGATGCAACTGCCATACTGATGAAAGAATTCTATGGAGAATTCACTCAAAATCAAGTCACGAAAGCTAAAGCCCTCCAACTTGCCCAAAGAGCAATTCGGCAGAATCAAAACTGGAAACATCCTTATTTTTGGACTGCTTTTGTACTGGTTGGTAACTGGTTGTAATCGTTCCAGGAAAATTATCTATAGACGCGATTTATCGCCGTCTCTACAATATTAATGTACTGGATTTTTCAAACATCATCTTATGATTATGTTATTTAGCTATAGAACAGCAAGAAGTTAAGGGTTGAGATTTTAAGCTTGAGAGAATGACATCAGGGCGATCTAGCAAAGTAAACCAAGCTTCTTTGATTTCTGGATCGTCGGGATTGAGACGGCGTAATTGAGCTAATTCATTGAGCATTTCATACCAAATGCCATTTTCTCCATAAAGAATTATCCGATCCCAGGGGGATGATTTTTCTAACTGAATTGCTTGGGTTGATGGAGGGGATTGGCGCTCAATAACTCCACTTTCAGATAGCCAAATATGTTCGTTTTTTTCGCCATACAAAATATCAAATTGCCAAAAATATGACTTACCAATTTTTAAAGGTGGTGCAGTTTGAGGTAGCTGAAAATTAAAAATCCCTGTCCCGCCAGTGAGTTGAAAATCGGTTTGGTAGACTTTCGTATTGGTTTGATCATCAAATAAGGTAAATCTCACAGTTACCGATCGCTCAGAGGTGATCTGACTTTGATCTTCAAAATAAAGCCAGAAAGTCGGAAACTCGGCATAAGTCAGTCCAAATTGCTCATCTGGATTGTTTTCATCTTTGAACACCAGGGCTTTAAAAACTTCACCTCGGACAACAGCATCTTTGCAGACGTTATTCTTTTTACAAAAGCGAGAAGAACCATTCTTCGGAAATTTAAAAGCTCGAACTCTGTCCACAACATTTCGCTGTTTTTTAGCTGATGGCGCGGGGGATGATTTTAACTGTTCGGATGCTAGAACTAAAGTACTATTTAGTGGAAAGTTGACATCAGATTTCAAAAGTATCCCAAAGCCGTCAAAGCTGATTAAAGCCGGGGTAACAGCACAGGATAAAGTAATGAATTGATGGAGTAATTTTTTCCTAGACATAAGTTATTTTGACTTTTAACTTTTTCAAGTGCGTTTTTGAAGCAAAAATGAGCGATAAATAAAAATAATTGTACTGGTGGAGACTACAGCTAAACCTGAAGAAACTAGTGGCATCCACCATCCTTGTACGAGTAAAAACAAGCAGATACTATAGAGAATTGCCATTGTTGCGACAATAACTAAAGCATTGATCCAGAGTTTTTCAAAACGCCAAGTTAGACTGCTGGAGATCGCAGCCCATGTTAAAATCCAAAATGTCTCTTGCCATAACTGCCAAACTTTTAACAAAGGTCGTCGATCTAAGACTGCATTGATGATCTGGCTGGTCATATGTGCCTGAAGGATCACTCCCGGCTGTTTACCAAGGGGAGTATCGTGATAATCTGAGTTACCCGTAGGGTCAGTTACGCCAATAAGAATAGCTTTGTCTTTTACTAATTCCGGTTTGACCTGATTTTGTAAAACTTCACTCAAGGTAACAACTTCAAAGGGCTTCTTAGCGGTGCGATAATTCAGGAGGATCTGAAACCCACAATTATTTATTTGTTGGTAAGCACCTAGATACTTTGGCAAGCTTTGAAAGATTGTTTCACCAACTCGAATTACAGAGTTAAAATCTTGACATTCCGAATTATCTTCGTCTTGAGATTGGAAAATTTTTTTTGGCTCAATGTTGTGTTTAGTCAAGTAAAGAAAAGCAAGTCTAGTACTTAAGGCGTGGTCTGTAGGACAGGAAGTTTGATTTGGTTCGTAGGACAACAAATGACGGCGAATCACTTGATCCACTTTATCCGCTACGATATCGCTAAACCCTAAAAAACCTGCTATTATGCCCGGAGGGGCTTTAAATCCGGCTTTTTCAGGGTTTCCCTGATCTGGGTGGCTACAAATTGCGATCAAGTTTTCCTGTTGTCTAAAAAGCTTCATTAGCTCTTGATAACCTGGTTCTCTGGGTCGATCGCGGATGATATCTAGGGCGATGAATTGGGGTTGGTATTGATTCAATTTCTCGATCGCTTGAGCTAGGGTGCGATCTGGTAGGGGATAGCCGCCGTGCTGCTCAATATCTTGCTGAGTAGCGGTAACAATTAATAAATGAGGATCTGTACCTTCGTCTGGGCGCGATCGCATTAATTGGTCATAAGCTGACAGTTCCCATGCTTGCAAAATTCCCAAAGCTCGGATACCAATTACAAGGGCTGTTATAACTACACTGACAGCTACAGGTATAAATGGTTGATAGCGTCCTTGATAGCATAGTTGCTGCCAAGTCGGAGGAATTGTGGCAGGATTTTGACAAATCACGGGCAACCAACTGGCACAGGGATATTCTTGTTCTATTGCTTGCAGTTTTTCCCTCGCCTGACGCACTGACAAGTAAAACGATTTACCCCCAGCAAACAATTCCAGAAAATGCTGTAAAAACTCATGAGCAACTGGATCTGCTACTGACTCCTTCATGACAACGACTTGGGGGATATGTAAATCTGCCAATTGTCTTGCTAATCCCAATCCCTCACAGGAGTTGAAAATTGCCAATTGTAAACCTTGGGCGATCGCAGTTTTTAGAGCGTGTTTTAATTCATCAATAGTTAAGCTGTCAGCCTCATTAATAAAAATCCGCCCCCTTTCCCCCTCAGTACGACTATGCCCAGCAAAAAACAAAATATCCCAGCCTTTTTGCTCCCAAAGAAACTGATTTAATTCTTGACGATGGGGTTGCCTCAACAGCACCAACTCAGCATTTCTCGGTAAACTTTCTAGTAATCTACGGTCAATGTCTACGTCTATTCCTTGAGAATTTCCCAATACTGCCAAAACTCTCACCGTCCCAGAAGGGGTTTGTGAGTGAGGTTTTGAGTCAAATTTCGGCGCACTCAAAGCAATTTCCGCTTGGGGATAGTCTTCCAAAAAATGCCACAAATGCCAAGGTAGCTGACGAATTTCTTCGTCTTCCGTAGCAATAATGACGCGGATTTGATCTTCTTCCTGCAACTTACGGGTTAATAGTCGCTCAATCCGAGCGAATGACTCAGCATTTAACCAACGAAGCAGCTGATTTTGCAAGTTTTCACTCAGTCGCTCTAGATTCACGTCTGAGATATTGGTGGGACTGCCCAGAACAATTTCTATTTTGCCACGATTTCTCAGGCGAAGAGCTAGGGCTTGATACAACACCTTCCAGTCTCGATAGGCATCAGCCAATTCTGGTGCTGGGGGTAAGCTTCCCTGCTCTTGGATACTTAAGAAATCTTGAGTATCAGATAGTTGAGCAATGACCGAAGGAAAGCCATCTGTCAAGCTACCATTGCCTAAATTAATCAGGACACATTTATTCATGAGAACTTAACAATACAGCAAAATTTTCTGTAACGCTGACCTGATCGAGAGCGATTTGAATTTGAAACTGAGTATCTCTAGAGCATCGGAAATAGGGAGTTTGGATATAGCTGTCTTGTTCTCCAGCCATAATCAGTGGAAACACTGCTTCTGATTCAGATAATAATACCAGTTTGAGAGCAGGAGGTAAATATTTTTGCTGTTTATCTGGATGCACCTGTACCTGTACACCAACTCGACCATCTGCTTCTGGAGTAATAGCCACAAGTAATACTACTGCTACTTCACCCATCAGCATCCGTAGGTTAATTAGTTTAGCTTGCTTGATGGTATTCTCGATACTGTTGATTCGATAAGCTAACTGAGGAGATGCTGGAGTTAATAATGCACTGATTTCTTGCCATCCTAGTTGCATTGACTCGGTAAAATTCCGGTTTAACCAGGCGCTCAAGTTCAGCCAAGGTTTTTTGGGAGTTTCTGCTACAACTTGAGTGCAGCGTAATTGATACAATTGTTGCCGTAGGCGATCGCTTGCCATCAAAGCTGCCCATTCGGTAAACTCAATGTCTAAACGGGGAGAGTAAGGAGAGGGTTGACTCAGTTGGGTTAATAAGGTTTGGGCTGTTCCCGCATCCAACACAGATATAGGAGCAATTGGCGCTATTTCATCAGGACAGATTTCTCTAGCCAGCCACATAACCTCCAAATCATCAATCATCAAATCCCGATTTAGAGAATAGGTGCGGTAAATCGGGTCATATCTGCCTTGAGTTTTGAGGGTGCGATGGGTTGTATATCCCCAAATTCGCATCCAGCCTTGCTCTAAGTCTATCTGGACTGCGAGATAGTAGTTAGCCATCCAACTGGGAATGTCAACCCATTCTTGGGGAACAGAAAACTCTTCTGTATCCGTGGCTTCGCTGGGAATGAGGATAACACGTGTTTGTCCGATGGCGATCGCACTCCCGTTAACGACTTCCCAAATACTCAACAAATCTTCGGTTGGGGACACAACAACTGGACTATCTTCTAGATGCTCTTTCAGCCAACTGATAAAAGCTCTTAGACATAAATCATTTAACTGGGCATTTATTTGAGCTGTTGTATTTGAGCATTTCTGAGCGATGAGTTTTGCTTTCTCTAAATCAGTTGCTGAAATTTCTAACCATAACTGCTCTGTATCCATAAAACTCATCTGTATTAAGTCTGATAAGTTCATTTTCATAAAGTTATACCTCCTTGATACTTAACTGAAATCCTAATAGGACGCGCGTTGAAACCATTCTGTTGTCAACATAACTATCTTTTCCTTTGCCGGCCCCGTTGGTTTCAGAGATAGAACTAGGCGATTTTGAATGCACTCGATTAAAAACTGCTTAACTGTTTCTTGGGCATTTTGCCTGATTTGAGCAACATTATCTTCAGAAATTTGCAATTTCTTAGCTATGGCTGTAGTATCTAAATGCAAAATATATTGGCATTTAAGTACTTCCATTTCTGAAAAAGATAAATTCCCCAAAGCTATCTGAAAATTTGCATAAATGAAGTTGGTGTAATAGTCATCAAATTGCTCAATGAGTTCTTGCTTAATAATTTCTAAGACCTCTGATGACCATTCAAATGGTTTTTCGTTTCCTAGCGGCAATTGCCATTTTCCTTGAGTAATTTGTCGTAGTAATTCCACTAACAGTCTTTGGTAACGCCGACCAACAGTAGGCTGAGTGATGTCTAACTCCAGTGAAATTTGCATTTGCACGAGTTTTAAACCGTTCTTTAAAAGCGGTATTCTGACATCGATACTATCTAAAACTTCTAGCTCATTAACAATAAACGTCTTCAGTGCGATCGCCTTTTCTTTTCTTTCCTGAATTTCTGCCGCATCTTCGAGAACTGTAGTTTCATCAAACAGTTTCTCTAGCAGAGTTGGGCTATCTTGTGTGCGTGAAAAATCCAATGATTCCACAGGTCGGTCTATATATTTGCGGATAGCTGCACCAATTTCATTCAGCCATTTTGCTATTGTCTCACCGTTAATTGCTGGATTTTGCTCAGATGCTAATGGTAATCCAGAACGGAGTTGATTGTAGCGATCGGCAATCTCTGGAAAATTTTGAGCATGAGGTAAGGAAATATCAACTCTCCCGGCTGTTCTCACTTCCTGGAAACACTTCCAAGCCAAGACATATTGCGTTAGATACGGTGGCGATATTCCTCTATATTTCAGAGAATCTAGCACTCTTTTCTCAGTTGCTTTCACCGCTAAACCTAAGTCGCTGCGCTTGAAGGTTTTCATGCCCTCCAGTTCTCTAATCCGGTCAATGATTATGCCTGTCATCTTCCGCAGGGCGTATTTCTTCAGCGCCGGATACCCAAAAACCCCCTGAGCAAATTCAAGGTCAAAGTTTTTGAAGAATTCTGCTGGATTTAAGGCAGACTCCAAGGCAATTTGCAATATATCTGGGAAAAAAGCATCAGTATCCGGAGAAAACTTGCCATGTTTACTGAGGTCTTTCTTGACTTCCCATGCTACTCTCAGGCTGAACCTCGATAAAAAAGCAATCAAGTGACCTCTGACTAGAGCATCCTGGGAATTGCGCCTTAAAGCGTTGAGAAAAATCAGTGCTAAGGCGGCTTCATTCAATTCGGGATCTCGTTGGAGGATAATATCTAAATGACGCTGCAACCTAGAATCGGCTACCCAACAAATGGTTGAATGCCCCTGATGCTCATCGAATCGGGGTAACTGGAAAAAAATCTCGAAGGTTGCTGTCATTGCCTTCTCCTATCAATGGTGAGTTTTTGCAACTCGGTTGTCGGTTGATTTAAGTTTTTAATCTAATTATCTATTGGGACACCTACAGATCATTATGCAGTTATGAAGAGTTTAAAACTGATTCGACTGCTAGACCTTTATCAGTACTGGCTGGCACTAATGAGTAAACATAGGGTATGCCGTTGAGGGTACTGATGAGTACCAATTTGTAGCCAAGTAGTGAATTTTCCGACTGGTACACCAATGATTTGTCCGCGAACCGACAAAAATTTCATCTTATGCACTAACCCACACTGTAGCCATAAACTGTCTATACTTAGGTAAATAAAAAGTGTAGACATGGCAAAAATTGAGCGGGTATCAATCAACTTTAAACTCCCCCAGCCTTTAGTTGAGGCACTCAAAACCAAAGCTAAAGAACAAGAAACCACAGCCACAGATTTAGTCATCAAAGGGCTGCATCATATCTTGAGTTTGTCCACTAGCAGTACAGACAACAGTACAGATAATGTTCTACACGAAATCATCACCCGCATTGAAGCACTAGAAACAAAGCCAGCAATCGATAGTAATAGTAAAGATAATAGTAGAGACAATCATCTATACCCACTAGCAGACAGCACAGAATCACAGCGACTTAGTAAAATGGAACAAAAGCTGGAGGTAGTTGCTAGGCGACTGGAACTTTTAGAGATAGCGATCGCCTCTGGGAAATACAATAGCAATAGCAAACCTCGAAGACAATCATATCCATATCAACAATCATCCGTTGAACTACAAGCAATACCTATAGAAAACTTAGCTCCGCGACTAGGTTTAACACCATCGTATCTGGCAGACCAGAAAGATAAATTATCAACTAAAGAATTTATCAGTTGGTCTCGGAATCGAGATCCCAGAAGCATTGGGTGGGAATTTTCAATTGAAGACGGTTTGTATCACCCAATATCACCATAAGCATACCTAGCAAGCCTGACTTTTCACCGGGGACTACTCCTCAATCCCATCAAAGTTTACCTACACATCCATCAACTTTAAGGCACTACTGTCACTAGGTCTAGCTTTCAAATAACGGTCAGTAGTAGCTAAATTGGCATGACCCAAAGTTTCCTTCACCAGCACCGGATTAGTTCCCCGCTCAATAGCGTGAGAGCCATGAGCATGACGCAGCCAATGAGCCGAAACTTTATCACTCAATCCCGCAGCCTGCGCTATTTCCTTGATAATTGGATGTAGATTTTGACGATCAAGATGCCCTCCCTTCTGGCTCTTAAACACAGGATCTGTCGCCAAAGCATTTCCTTTAAACTCCATTAATTCTGCCCACAACTTAGACTTGATGAGAATAGTACGGTTCTTGTTGCCCTTAGATTTGCGAATATAAACCTGTCCACTATCCCCTCGTGGAGTTAAATCTCCCCAAATTAGCTGACACAGTTCATTAGCTCGTAGCCCTGCTTGATACAGCAACTTGATAATTAACAGATTGCGACGGGCTACGCATTGCTTTTTAGGTGTCTTCACTTCCTCCAATTTCTTCTGTGCCATCCGCACCAACAACTTAATATCACCCTCATCTAAATACCGTTCGTTGATTGCGTCTGGCATTTCACTCAGCTTGAGTGCCATACCAACATTGAAAGGCAGATAGCCAATTTTATGTGCGAAAGAAATCAAACTTTTAGCCGCCGCCAGATAAATCCGTCTGGTACTTTCGGTGCAACCCCCAAATTCCGTCGCGTATTCCACCAAATCTTCATAGGTGACTTTTTTGAGCGGTTTACCCAAAAAAATTAAAAATCGCTTCGTATAACGCTGGTAAGCCTGTACTGATGACTCCGCCTTGCCATCCAACCACAGCGAAATCAACTTCGCCTCCGCTTGCATTGGCGTAAGAGATGCGATCGCCTGACGATAGTTGCTCACCTTCACCAACGACAGAGCCATTTTTCTTACTCACTTTTTTATCAGACATAATTGTAGTTTTGTCTGCTTTTATGTTGTCTGATTTTTATTGTCTCTTAAGACAGGTACTTGAGATACATATGTTTAATTTATTAAGCTATGTTAAGGTGTAACTTACTTAAGTGTTTTGTGAATAAAAAGCTAAGTTATATACTTAATTTTTCTGCACGACGCACCTGCTGTAGCTGATTGTTTGGTGTTTTGGCGTTTACGTTTATCGTCTGGTTGCAGGAATGACAGGCTGTATCATTCAGGAGAACGCTTGATTAACCAAGTTTTAGTGGCTAGAGATAGTTAGGATAGTCACCAGTCGTTGAGCATGGATGTCAAAAGAACTTTACAGATAACAAAAACCCCCTTACGGGGGCATTAATTGGTGAGTTTGACAAAGTAACAATACTTACTGCACTACCAGAGGTCTGTTAAGGATACTCATGACTTCGCCTGGATTGGGACTTGGTAGTAGGGGACTCCAATCGCCTACCTGAGCATAGCCAATAACCTGTAAGTAGTGGATTGTGCTGGTTACAGCTTTAGAAGAACCAATTAACAGATGTTTGAGTGGTTCTCTAAGAGGAACTGTGTTGTCAGACGCTTGATTTTGGACGGGTGGATTTGGGTCTTCTACACCGGATAGGAAGCTTTGGGTAATCATGATTCACCTGTGTTGAGCAGGAATAGCTATTACCCACAATAAAGTTGTTGTTGTCATGGTGACAACAAATTAATGCACCCGTGACAACTAATCATTGCACTCTGTATCGTTTTTGCGGCGACGCTTTCTTGCCCAGATTTCTCTGAGGTGAGCAGGTTCATTTTCAAATTGAGTCCACAGAGCATGAATTTCTGCCAGTCTGCGTTTGTCAGCTTCCGACGGTTCTCTACGATGTTCACCTTGAGAAAACCAATGAGCCACCGTGCTTTTAGAGCGTCCGCATAACTCTGCCAGTTCTTCATAGTTGACAGCCCAATGTTTTAGGAACTCTTCAGGCTCCATCTTGATAGCAACCTTAGCTTGATAAACCTTAAACAGTTCCCAGTGTCTTCTAGTAGGGGTTTTGGCTGCAATCATCATGACAATTATCTAAATGCACAGGTGACAACATAATCATGATCATATCCTGTTGGGAAACAAAGCAGAGTCACCGAAGATGTCGCCCCCCCTGAATAGATGACAAAGTTCAACGGCGATCGCTCACCGATTATTGGTTTTGAGGCTTACGCCTCTTGGGGTAATGAAAGTAATAGTAATATTTTATGAGCTTAAAGCCATGAAAAATGCTGAACAAATAATTGCTGAACTTAAACATTTTACGGGTTCGGAAGTCATGTACAAACATTGGTTAGGTATTCAATATACTGAAGGGGTTAAATATCTAGCTGATGCGGCAGAAGCTTACTGGCTAATTGATATAATTGCTTCATATCAAACTAAAAAGTTTCTCTCCAATTCCCAGCTACAAGATTTCCAAATTTGGCACTTGTTAGTAGAGAATCAATCAGGTACGTTAATTTGCGAGTGGGATACAGATCAGGAAGTAATACGCCAAGAAATTGAATATACAGACTTTCCACTTGCTACCACTAAACTTTATCTAGTGCAGAAAGTTTTAATGTTACCAAGTGAAAATTGATGTCAGAGAACACCACAAAAACTGACATTATTGAACTGCACATTACTTTTAATTATCCGGTAGCGAAGCGTGGTAAATGCGTTTACACGCATCAGTTAAAGAAATTTTCTTGCAGAAAAAATGGACATTATCGCACCACAGAAAACACAGAATTTAGCAGTGTGTCGCCAAAAATTGGAGTCACTACGAACAGAAATAATAACTGACTCTAATTCACCAGCATTACGAGAATTAGCAGCTAGGGAAGCTCTTTGGCAAGAAGAACAAGCTTATTACCATGACCAATTTCTTTATGATGACAGATTTTAGTCTTCATTTGCCGAATGACTGACTTAATTTGGTGTTCAAACGCCAGACAATCCGTACTTATCGCTAACGCGATTAAAGGAATTGATATTGATGATTTGGAGCAAAAAATATGGCGAAAACAATTGAATTTAGCGCAACTTCGTTTCCTTCTATCGTGCTGCGAGAAGACTTGACTCATACCTGGAACGATATTGGCATCTCTCAACTTTCAAATGCTGAACAAGTTGCTTTGCTGGATTTTCTTGAACACCTTGGGACAGAGTTATTGCAGGATTTCGACGTTGAGCGAGTGCTGTTGGTGAAAGCAGCTAACGGTGTCCCTCAAGGTGTGTATGGCCCGGCTATCTTTCGGGATGATGATTCTATAGTCCTGAAGCTGGGAGCTAATCTCTTTGGGGTTCAACAGATGGGCGATCGCCTGATACTGGGAAACTTGAAAGGCAAAGTCACGGTGACAGAGGAGAAAGATACCGCCGGAGTAACCTATCCTAAAGCTTTCTGCTCTTTTGTTGCTCCCTCTAGAGATGTCTTTAAAATTAATATCTCACTAGCAACAAAGGAATTAAACCTCACATCGGCAGACCTGAATGCAACCTTAATTAACGAAGAGTCCTTACTCCCCTTCTTACGACAAGTTCCCTGTGGCTCTTGCATGAAAATGCACGAATTGGGTTTGGGTGAATTTCAGGTTCAAGGTATCACGGAAACCGAGGGAGAGTACGGCACAAGTTACAAACTGCACCTTGCTGATGGTCGGTCTGTATGGGCTAGGGGTAACGCAGCATTACTACTAGATTCTGGCTGGCGACCTGCTCCTGGTGAAGCTCTGTGTCTGGTGATTTCTCATATTGAGCAAACGGGAGATAAGTACAGTGTAGATTGCGCTTTGAGATTGCGGCTGCCAAGCTTACCTAGTCAAAGTAGCAGCAATCATCACTATCACAATACAGCAGCGATCGCTGTAGAAGCATCACCTGTCATAGATGACGACGATATAGGTTTCTAGCTGGTTTATCTGTGTTCGCTTTCAGTGTTCTTTTCACAAGTTGCTGATAACAAATCACTCCGTTATTTCCCCTAACGGAGTGATTTGGTTTGGCGGTGCTTACGCACTAAAGATGAGAGAAAATTCTCCTTTGCAGTTAAGAAGTGAGCAATGAACTAACAACATATATGCGCTCACTTCTTGGGGGAATTTTGCTGACTAATTTACAAAAATCAGAACGATGACACAAGTAATAACCTCCCCTACATTACCCGAAACTTCATCGAGTCTACTAAATGTTGCTACTGTCAGAAACCATGACCTGAGAACCTTAAACAAAACCAAGGTGCGATTCAAAATTAGCTTGAAAAATGCCACCAAGAAAAAAGCACCATCCTGGCATCAGGTACTTTCTGGTAAAAGTTCTTTCCAAGCAGATTCTACTGTTACTACTGACCAAAATACACAATACCTGGAATCAGACCTCGAAAAAGTCACGCGCAGCGAAGTAGGTTTGCGTGGTATTCCTGTATTCAGAGCTTTAGAAGATGCTGCTGCGGTTTTGCGAACAGAAATTGAATCTGTCAAAGAATGGACTACCCTAGATGGCTCTGTCATGGTTTGTGCTATTGAATTGGCACAAATTGTGTGGACTCAACTGTTGCATATTCGTGACGAACTTGCTCCAGCACTTCGCACTGAATTACATACAAAATACGAGCAAGGATTGGCAGAATATACTGGGCGACTTGATAAGTTCCTTCAGTTACAAGCATGGAATTTAAATGCTGAAGATTATGAATTAGCACGCAACGAAATGCTGTTAGCTTATCCATCCAGAGAAGAAATTGATGATTATCTTCAAGTTACCATTGCTAGACCTGAAATAGTTAAACCACTAGCAACACAACTATCAGAAGAACAGGCTCGTATCTTAGGAGAAATCACTCGTTATATCGAGCAGTACGACCAAAATCTGGAAAGAAGTTTAGCAACAGCAGCAATCTCATCTGGTGAGAAACTAGCGGGAGAACTCATTGAGGCATTAGCAGCATGGGAACCAGGAAAGAAACCTGTACGGTTTCGCAAGTTCATTGAAAAACAACTTAAGAAAGCACGAGTGTTACTGCTCAATGCTGATAACAGTGCTGTGCCTTCATTAACTGTTTTAATGAACAATATTGAACAGATAGTTGAGGATACGAAAATATCACCGAAAGAACAAGTATCAAGACGGTCAGAACTGGAAAATAAAATTGCTGAAATTTCAGCTTCTATGCTGCAAGAACAACAAAAACTGAGAGAAATTGCAATTGCTGAAAGTTCCCTAGATGACCGTTCTGATTGGGTAGTGTTTGCCACTTCTGAAGATTAGGGATTGGGTTGGGGATTGGGGATTGGGTATTGAGTATGAGGAAGATATTTCGCCAGTCCCTAGTTATTCTTCTTCATCTTCCCAGTCCCTAGTACCGCAAGGCGTAAATAAACAGACCATTTAAAATCGCTGAAAACCCTACACTGTATTCATTTTGAATTTTGAATTTTGAATTCCGCTTTGCGGTACTAGTCCCCTAGTTCCCACTATAGGGAGTAACAACGAGATAACGAATAAATCACCAAATGTAAGGATGGAAATAATTTATGAGCCATTTTTCGAGCATAAAAACAACACTGATAAACAAGCAAGCTCTTGTCGAAGGACTAAAGTCACTACTGGCATCTCATCAGATAGATATTCCAGTTGAAATCTATGAATCTCCAATGCAACTATTCAATGATTACGACAGGCTGAATACAGATGAGGCAGAAATCATCATCCGTCGCACTTACTTAAAGACTCGCAATCGTGATGCTTTAGTTGATGTTGGATTTGCCAAAAACCCAACATTAAATGCCTACGAAATTAAAGTAGATGCTTGGGATTTCAACCAAAATCTATTGGGTAGCGTCTTTGGTAATGTGCGAAATTTCCAAGAATCAGTGCAACTTGCTCATAACCAAGCTTACATCAACATCCACTACCCTCCAGAAATTTGGGATTATCAACAATCTACTCTTGATGATGGCAGCTTACAAACAACTCTTACTAAGAAAGTAAGTTTAACTGTCTCAAATTCAAATGGTAACGATTGGAATAATTGGCAGTAATAGGAGTGAAAAATGTCACAAACTCAAATTATTATCAAACAGAAAAAGGGGCAACCTTTACAGGTAGAAGTGGTAGGTGTACCTGACTCTAGTTGTCGAAACCTCACAGAACCTTTAGAAGCACTCGGACAGCTTGAGGTGACAGCAAAACCACAGATGTACGTTGAACCTACGATTACCACATTCTCAACCGTTGAAATCGACGGGTAAGTAGAAGCTAAGAGGAAGCGACTACCTAAAAACGCTTCCTTTTAGCTCAATGATGTTTTGAAACCAAACCAAATATATGACATTTAACACACAAGAAGTCATCACTTCGTTTCACGCTGGTTGTGCCACAGTAGCAATCAATTCTCCGACAGCCAGCGAAATCAACATTACTCATCAGCTAATTGTTGATATTGCTCTCCGTCTTGGTATGGAAAGTTACATTTGGGATATAGCTAAGTCTTTGCAGAAAGTAGAACCAAAAATGCGTTCTGGCAAAGTTACGGGACTTCCTAAAACACCAGCTCCTAATTTTGATGCCAAAGGACATCCCATAGAAGCACTCTTGAAACACATTGAGGCTGAGTGTGCTAACAACACGAGTGTCCGAAAACTTTTCATCCTCAAAGATATCTACCCCTTTATTACTGGAATCAACCCCAATCCAGTATTTGTGCGTCTGGCGATCGATACTTTCAATGCAGCCAAGCGTAGCTCCCATCGACTGGTTATCCTGCATGACAATTTGAGGACACCCAAAGTCTTCCAAGACTTGATTGCGGATATGCACAATCCTAACCCCACACAGCAGGAAACGGAACACATATTTGACACAAGAGTAGAAGCACTGAAAAAAAGTGCGATCGCTCAAGGTGCTGAACTACCCATACACATTAGCCCATCAGACAAGAAGCGCCTCATCCGCGCTTTGCAGGGGATGTCTTATGAAGCAATAGAAGATGCCATTTCTCTATGTGCCACATCCTTAAGAAAGGTTGATGTGGGGGCAATTGAATTTCTGTCCAAACACAAACAAAAGAAATTCGCCGCTAAGGGGATTCGTTATGCAGAATCTCCTGATGTGGCTGTACAAGGATTGCCAGCAGTTACAGAATGGGCAGAAACGATGGCTGCACTGCTGGAACCAGAGGCTCAAGAAAAATACAACATCCCCTTTCCTTCTGGGGCGTTATGGGTTGGTGTGGGAGGTACTGGTAAGACTTTGTGCGTCAAAACCATCTCGCAACTGTGGGGTCTGCCTAGTTTAATTATGGATACTGGCAGTTTGATGAGTCGAGAACTGGGCGCAAGTGAAGAACGATTGCGGGAATACATCCAAGCCGCAGAAGACCTTGCACCTAGTATCCTGTTCATCGATGAGTTTGACAAGCTCATGCCAGGAGGGAACGCCGTAGAATCTGACAGTGGTACAAGTGCAAGAATGTTTGGCTATTTCCTCACATGGTTTGAGGAAAACAAAAGCAGTGTATTTGTAGCAGCAACTTGTAACCGACCTTGGGGAATTAAAGACGAAACCAAAAGGCGGTTCACCAAAATATTCTATGTTGATTTGCCGAATTTAGAAGCCAGAAGAGATATCTGGAATGTACAGTTAAATCACTGCAAAGTTGCAATTAAGAAACCTGAAATGGAGAGGTTAGCTTCTGTGAGCGCGGATTATACGGGTGCAGAAATTAGAAAAGTAGTCCAACAATGTGCTAGTTACTCCTATGCCAAAACCCGAAAAGTCAATGTGTCTGTTGAAGACCTGTTAGCAGAACTTCATAGGACTCCGGCTCAATTTAAAGCTAACACCAGAGAACTAGAAGAACTGCGAAAATGGGCGCGTTCTGGAGGCGCAACATGGGCTGCACCTGAAACAGAAGCTGGCGAGAGAAATCGCGAGCGCTCTGTCACCTTTCATTCAACCAGTGAAAATTCGCACAGCGACATCATCGATTTTTCTGATTTCAACTAAGTAATTCCAACCCGCTCAACATCTGACGAAATGATTGGGCGGGTAACAACTTTATTGGTGTTTAATTATGGCAGATAAAAATCAAGCACTCAAAGTCCAAAAACTCATTTGTGTCCGCCCTGGAACAAACAATAACAAATATTGGTGCGGTTATGTAATGCCCAATGGGGAATTACTAGTAGAGTACGGGCGGGTAGGAAATACACCGCGAACTCATGTTTATGCTTGCGGTTCTAGCAATGCAGCTAATAACAAGCTAGCCACTTTAGTTTGGGAAAAAACCACTCAAAAAGGCTACACTTTTGCAACAGTAGATATTGGTACAAATCCTCAGCTTGATTGGAGTCAATTTCCAGTTGATGCAGTAAATCAACTCCAACAAAAATTATCTCAAATTCAAGCTATAGGAGATAAAATTTCCAGAGATACGCTGATTAAATTTGACTGCGTTCACGGCTTGTTTATTACTGATTTAGGAGCTATAAATCAATCCACAATCAACAGAGCTACTCTGGCATTAAACGCAGTTGAAAGAAGCTATAACCAGGATAATAACAGTTTTAATGATGCCGTAGGAGATTATCTGCGTTGTATCCCGTTACCAGTTGGCAGAAAACTAGATGCTAGAGCAATACTGGGAACAAGACAATTGATTACTCAGCAGCGACAAATCCTGTCTTTACTACAAAATGGATTAGAAGCAATAGAGAGTTTACGCCAGGAAATGCTCTCTATACAAACGCAGTCTTCATCAGATTTATTAACTGAACGCTCTTGGTGGGTAAGGTGGGGAATTGACTCAGTAAGTCCATCATTATCTTCCGAAAATTTAGACAATCGTTCCTACTATGTCCAATTTAATTAACTAAAGAAAGGGAGAAGTTAGAAGTAAATAGATGCAGGGTGTTGATTGATAGTAATACAGTTTTGGTTATTATTCAGTAGTTAAGACAACTATATCTTCTGACTTCTGATTCCTTTTGGTTGGATGGGGAGCCAGTAAAAGACTCATAGCTCATCTCAAAATTCACGGTTCGCATAAACTCGGTTCTTGCCGCTCGATAGATTCGGTTGCAGCCAGATTACTTGCACTATGATCGCTCTGTCACTTTTCATGCAACCAGTGAAAATTTGCACAGCGACATCATCGATTTTTCTGATTTCAACTAAGTGATTATACCCCGCTCAATATCCGACGAAATGATTGGGCGGGCAACAACTTTATTGGTGTTTAATTATGGCAGATAAAACTCAAGCACTCAAAGTCCAAAAACTCATTTGTGTCCGCCCTGGAACAAACAATAACAAATACTGGTGCGGTTATGTAATGCCCAATGGGGAATTACTGGTAGAGTACGGACGGGTAGGAAATACACCCCGTACTCATGTTTATGCTTGCGGTTCTAGCAATGCAGCTAATCACAAACTAGCTACTTTAGTTTGGGAAAAAACTACCCAAAAAGGGTACACTTTTGCAACAGTTGATACTGGTACAAATCCTCAGCTAGATTGGAGCCAATTTCCAGTTGATGCAGTCAATCAACTCCAACAACAATTATCTCAAATTCAAGCTATAGGAGAAGAAATTTCCAGAGATACACTCATCAAATTCGACTCTGTTCACGGCTTGTTTGTCACTGATTTAGGAGCTATAAATAAATCCACAATCAACAGAGCTATTCAAGCATTAAACGCAGTTGAAAGAAGCTATACCCAGGATAATAGCAGCTTTAATGATGCTGTAGGTGATTATCTGCGTTGTATCCCGTTACCAGTTGGCAGAAAACTAGATGCTAGAGCAATACTGGGAACAAGACAATTGATTACTCAGCAGCGACAAATCCTGTCTTTACTACAAAATGGATTAGAAGCAATAGAGAGTTTACGTCTGGAAATGCTCTCTATACAAACGCAGTCTTCATCAGATTTATTAACAGACCGTTCTTGGTGGGTAAGGTGGGGAATTGACTCAGCAAGTCCATCATTATCCACTGAAAACTTAGACAATCGTTCCTACTATGTTCAATTTAATTAACTAAAGAAAGGGAGAAGTCAGAAGTAAATGGATGCAGGGGGTCGATTGATTGTAATACAGTTTTGGTTATTATTCCTTAACCAGAAAGTGAACGCCGTTCCCATGCAGTTATGAGATTTGACAATAGTTGTTCCTTTAACTGGAACTATGGAAGCGGCATAACGTTCCTAATCACCGGACGCAGACAAACTCGGCAACACAGCGACAAATCAACTTCGTTCCCTTGCACTGAGGTTGTTATGCCGTAACGCTACATCATTCGACTCAAAATACTTAGGGCTTTAAGACTTCTTTTGCTCCCTCAATGAAGAATTTGGCAACAGGATGATCAATCATTTTTTCCAAAGCTGCAAAGCTACCTGCTTTAACTCCTCTCAAAATTCGAGATTTTAGCTCTGGATTTTTTTCGACTTGATCTACAGCCTTTGCTCCCAAAACTCTAGGACTATCACTAGGATAGTCTACGGATAGCTGGTCTAATAAAGCTTTGATATCTTTAGAAGCTTGGACTAAATCTTGAGAATTGTTGATTTGAGTGCCAATTTTATCACCCATAACTTTATCACCTGCAATGTTATCACCCAAACCATATTGATTAATTGAATCTCCCATAATTAACTCCTGAATAATGATCTGTAATTTCTTGTGATCAATACCCTCTTTTAGCACTTTGCACAACCTGATAATTGAATTTCCGTAACGCTCAGATTGCATAGCATCATAACAACCGCTTTGACTGCTTGAGCATAGATAATAGCCCATTTGAAGCTTACGGTTAAAGCTCACGAGCTGATTGTTGAAATCAAGAAGGCATCCATAGGTTTGATGATGAGCGGAAACATTTGTATATCCACCAATCAAACAACACATTACAAGATGAAACAGTGCATGGCGTTGAAGTGAGTAATCATATTTTTGCTCAAGAATTCCCCAAGAGATAAATCGTAAAGAAACAACAGCAGTACATGGATATAAATCTTCTATATTGGCTCCAGCAATAAATAGATTTGCAAGCCCATGATCCAAAGCAGTGATTACACCATCGTAGAAAGCTATCAGAAGGTCTTCTTTATCTAAATCCAAACGTTTTTTTTGGCTATCCAGAAATTCTAAAATCTCAAGATAATCAGCATGAGACTTCTTTAATGGGGAGGTGTTTCCGCTCTCTGGGGGCAGAAGATAGAACTTAAAATCCGCCTGAGTGGTATTTGCCTGATCCAAGAAATTGGTAAATTCATTTTCATACTGATAGTGCGGAAGAATAAGCACTTTGGGCATTAGAATACATACTTCCTCGTTCGCTCATTGGTAATATTTGGGAACCAATGGTTCCCATTTGGCATTTTATAATGAAATATGGACAATAAATTTTCATGAGGTAAAAAATATGACACACTCTTCACCCGAAAGAATTGTCAGACGTGGAAGAGTATTCCCGGAAATTCAGTGGACAGAAGCCCAAAAAGCCCAAGAAAAAGCCAGAAGACAGGCATTTTATGAGCGTTGTTGGGTGATTTTCGAGCGTTTAAAACCAGAAATACTAGATAAATACTATGGTTGGTATATTGCCATTGAACCTGATACTGGGGATTACTTTATTGATCGGGATCAAGAGGTAGCAAGTAAAATGGCCAGAGAAAAATATCCTAATGTGATTCATCATATTTTTGGCATTAACGAAACCGGAGTTAGTGGCAGAATATGATTGAGGGGAGATTTGGAGATAAAGGTCAAGTTTACTTTGAAATTGATTTAATTGGAGGGGATGACTTCAGCTTTCCTGTAGAAACAATGTTAGATACAGGATTCACTGAATTTTTAGCTATGAACAAACAAGATGTACAAAGTCTTGATTGGTCTTTTTTGCGCCAAAATAAATTAAGAACTGCTCAAGGAGAAACTGAATTTGATGTTTATAGTGGTAGGGTAATAATAGATAGTCAAGAGTGGGAAATTCCTGTATTTGCTGGAGATGAAATCCAGGAAATTTTACTAGGTTCTCGATGGCTGAAATTATTTATCTTCGTCGCTAATTATAGTCAAAATATAGTAAGTTTAGAGTTAATTTAATCAAGAGTTTTACATAAACACTTGCTATGACTCCTGATTCCTTGAGTATGGTTTACTTTTTTAGAGAAGCGCTCTCACTTGCACTCTGCCACAAGCCTTACGGCTAAAGAAATTAAAACGATTCAAGTGAGCGTTTATATGGCAGAAGTGTTAGTGTCACCACAATTTCAGGTAGTAACTCATGTACAAACTGGGGCAAAAATAGGCAGGATTTACTTTCCGGCATTATTCCTAGCTGAATTTTACAGTAGTGTTATCAAATGGCTGCAACGGCAAGAAATCCACTTTAGCGAACAAGACTTCAAAAAATATGGAGATGGTTCATTTCGCCTCTATTTTAGAACAGCCAAATCTCCAGAAATAGAATATTTTGAGCTAATAGCAATAGTGAAAAACCTACACAATAGCTATTCCTAAGAATCTCGTTATTCCTCCTCATCTTACACAACATGGAGAAGGATAGAAAATGTTGTGGAAATAATTTCTACGGAGTGTGATGAGGAAATTTATTGTTAGCATCTGTAGCTTTTAGTCTCTGTGCAAGCTATTGGTGAAATACCAGTGGCTTGTTTTTTACGCTTACGCGCTGCTGAGGAATGAAATTTAAATAGTCATTGATCAATAAAATGTGCAATATCACTACAGACATCGACCGTGAAATTGACTTTTTAATGCAGGAACGCGATAGGTTAACACTATATTGGTTTGAGTTAGGCGAGGCAGACCGTACCTGTAATCTACCACCATCGTATTCAGAAAATTACTGGTATCTGCTTGGCTGGCATGACAGAGACTACCAGATAGAAATCGCTGTTCAACCGGAATCCTCAATTTTTGAGCATTTCTAGAATCAGTAACACCTCTAACTTGTAGCTAGGGGTGTTGAAATATTTGCAACCCCTCACGGGGAAGGAACTATAAAAAGCCAGCATACACTTCACGCAATTTTACTGGAGACACGGAAAATGCAAGATATTCAAGACTTTTTGACAAATGCGATTTTAGCGATCGCCACTGTATATGCAATCTTGATGATACTTGATTTGTTTGCAGGTTTAGTACAACTATGGAATGCTTGCAATCATCAACAGAACAACACGGCATACTCAGTTAACGACAAGCAAGTGACAGACCAACTTATTTCACCAGCTTCTAATAAACCTGTAAATAATCCAGAATCCCTATCAATTCCAGTAGCCGACAGCACCGCGCCAAGCACAACTGATAATATTGACACTGAATCCCTAACGCTTTTAATAGAGAAGCTGCCCCAGCCTCGCATTCGTACAGCAGCCCGACGTTTAGGGATTGCAGACAAGGTGAATGGTCATTACCAGCGATTAGCGATTCTGCGGACACAACTGAAAGCCAAGTTGACATCCCAGCCAACTGAAGTAGCACGGGTACTGAGTGAAATGACGCTACCAACTTCCACTAGCAGACCCAAAGTTCTTGCTGGCTAATGGAGTCCATACTCTTGTTCCACATCAGCCAGCAATTTTTCCTGTAACGGCGAAAGGTACGGTTTGAGTTGTTTCCCCAATCCTAAGCAAAGCCAATCTACTGCACTATCTCGGTTTTCAATTTCATGCAGCCGCCGCAATCGCGCACATAGTTGTTGCATAAATTGGCAGTCATTGTCTAACAGTTCTAGGGACTTGAGATGTTCTATTTTCACGGTATACTGAGCATCCCAAGTCTCAAGAGTGCAACTATAGTCCCCAACATGAGTGATGACACCCCAACAACCACTCTTGCCTTTAAGTTCTGGGTTGTCTTTGGGCAGTAGAGTACATATTTCCCCAAGGTGGTAGGGATTAGGCACTTTGGTTCTTTCTCGGATTTTGTCCACAATATCTTGAACAATACGACCGGAGGGAATTTTACCACCAGCAAGTTCTACTGCCTGTTGCCAAGCAAGACGTTGTTGTTCTGGTTCCAAGGGAACCAATGGTCTAACTTGGCGTTCGCTCGTTGGTAAGATTTGGGAACCAATGGTTCCCGTTTTATCTCGGTTCTCGATTTGGGAACCATTGGTTCCCGTTTCATCTGGGTTTTCAATTTGGGAACCATTGGTTCCAGTTTTATCTCGGTTCTCGATTTGGGAACCAATGGTTCCCATTTCATCTGAGTTCCCAATTTGGGAACCATTGGTTCCCATGAGATTGTCAACCACCAATGAACCAGCTATCAAGTAGTTCACATGGCGGTGAGTGAAGCCAAACCGGGAACGGCAGTAATCTTCAAATGTTGCGTGAGTCGAACGGTACAAACGTCTATCTCGTAGTTCTTTCAATGCTTTAGCTGCTGCGTAAAATGCTCGTTCAACTTGCCTTTCTAAAAATATGCGATCGCGCCACTCATCTGTGGTAAGTTCGGAGCTAACAACTATTTCAACTGGTACAGTGTGGTTGGCTTCTAAGTCGCTCTTGGGGGGTAGCAAGTCCCTATCAGTGGAGATGTTGGACATCTCGCTCATACTTCTACCCCCTATCTCCAAAGAAAAGTCACTATTGTTTGATATCTTTGATACCTTATCATAAACTATAAACTCATGGTTTACTATTTCGGGCAAACTGACAATCTATAGTTGAAGGGAGTTGAAGGGCTGAGGAATTGATGAAAGTTAGAAGAACGATAGATATAGAAATCCCTAGTCTGGGGGAGAGAATTAGACGAGCTAGAGAAGCTGATAGGCGTTCTTTAGCTGAAATATGCCGTCAAATTCCTATGACAACTATGAATTGGTACAAAATAGAAGCTGAAGAAACGAAAGCTTTGCCAATCGAAACTTTACGACGCATAGAAGAGGTATTGGGAGTTAATTTTAGTATCAACTTGGATGAATAACCCAGAATTAATTAATCCTCATGCTCTACCACATATTCCTCTGGTAAATCGCAAAAGTTTGCCGGAGATATCATGGAAGTAATTCTCGTCTTTGATTGATTATGCAACGGAATCATCAAAGGGATCTGAACCGATGGTAATAATATCGCTATGTTCGCTTAAGTTTGCCCAAACAGTTGAGAAGTAACGATTATGATGAGTGATGACCTCATCAATTTGCGTAACAACCTCAACAACATCGTAGAAGTGAGCAGCTTTACGCCATGCAGTTGTAGTTAAATTTGCACTACCTTTAAACGCCATCAGTCCATCAATAACAATCAGCTTTTGATGGGGAAGTTTTTTCCAGTTGTTAGTAGAGGTACAAATCGTCTTTATGCAGAAATTCGGAGTTTTCAGATCGGAGCTTTCTAGCTCAGACAAAACCCAGGATTGATCGGGAGTAAGAGCGACTATACCCCGTACCTGAATATGTTGGGCGATGAACTTAAGGACGAGCAAAAAATCTTTGCTAATGCCAAAGGTTGTGAAGTGAACAAACTGTCGCGCCAAGTGGAATGCCTGAAGCAGACCGGCCAAAGGTGGATAGTCTGGGCTGTACTGATTAATACGATGAGCGATCGCTGCCAGTTGCCGACAATGTTCAAAAATCTGGTGATTCTGGATATAAAGCCCTTTGTTTTTGAAATAAGCTCGAAACTGCTCAAATTCTGAATTGCCATGAACAATGTATTGCACTCGACAAATAGGGCAGTGAATATGTTGTTGGCGGTTACGCTTCATAGCACGAGAAATGGCAAGGCACTTTTTGCAGCAGGCAAGAGCGTGGGGAAAGTTCAACAGGTCTTGAATATCAAAGCCAAAATTATTAGAACCAGCCATAGCTTTATCCTTAAGTAGTTGACTGTCCTACAAATTACCTAAAATATCCAATCTAGGTATGCACACAAATATGGGGAGTTTTGTGGGTATTTTTGTGGGTAGTTTCTCATTTAAGGAAATTGCTAACCTTGAGAGCAGTAAACATAAAGACATTTAAGTGATGCCAACCTTTCCATCTAACCCCAGTGAGGAGTTCTCCGAGGTCTACCAGTTATACGATTGGGATAAATTTTACTTGGATCTGTTGACTAGCAATAGTGGGGACGGATTGAGTCTTCAGCAGGAAAGATGTTTGCGAGCCATTGCCCTGGATTTAGATCGCAAGCAAATAGCAGAGAAACTAGGTATTGAATCTCGCACAGTAAGTGACTATTTAAGAAAGCCATACGAGCTTATTAAAATGCTCTTCAATCAAGAAGGAAGAATGATAGAGAAGAAAGCTCGTAGTCTCATCTTAGGCAAGTACAGCAAGTCCAATCGCTCCCAATTAAGTAGTTTTAGTTTTGTACAAGAATTTGAAGCTAATCATGAAGTCGATAGAAATGATAATAAAGAATATTTAAACTCAGTTAATCAAAATACTTGGCAGACAATTGATGATGTGAAGCCTCACGTTGAAAATTTTTACAAACTCTGCGATTCTGAGAAATATTTAGACGCTTTTTATACAATTTTTGACACTGACGATTATAACAATTGCGTTTATAGGTTTTTAAGTTCTTATGGCTATCTAAATACTGTCATAGCTTTGTATAAGCAACTAACCGAATCTTGGATTCCACGAAAAAATGAAAAATGGGAATTTTTAACAGCACTTGCTTGTTTGGGAGATGCCCATGATCGAATAGGTAATCACGAGATAGCTATTGCTAATTATCAAGATTGTTTGGAAATCGCTTTAGAAATTGATGACCTTGATAACATTGGTGGTTCTCTTGTAAATATAGGGCTTTCTTACTATTCCTTAAAAAATTATGAAGAAGCACTAAACTATAGCCGACGTGGTTTAGAAATCGCTAGAGAGATTGAAAATAGAGAGTTTGAAGCTCATGCCTTAAATAACTTAGGCTTGATATATGATGCACAACAAGAATATTACTTGGCAATTGATTACTATCATTTCTCTTTAGAGATTAAGCGGAAAATTAATGATTATCAAGGAGAAGCAGGTTCCCTAATTAATATAGGAAACGCACATCGCCAGCTAAAGCAGTATGATCGGGCAATCTTCTATCTTCAAGCGGGAATAGAAGCTGCTCATCAAAGTTACCATAGTCAATTTGAAGCTAATGGTTGGTTTAATTTAGCCCTGGCTTTAGAATCTGTCAAGCATTATTCAGAAGCTATCCTTGCCTATGAAAAAGCTTGTATTCTGTATCAGAGGATGGAAATGTCCGATTATGTTGAAGAATCTCAAGAAGCAATGAATCAGCTTTTTATAGTAATTAATAATAGCAATAGTGTTTCAATGCCAAACAGCTTAAATGAAAAGGATTTTGACAATGATAAATTTGATAAAAATAATTTCGATACCAAAACTAGCAATGAATGAGATGTTTCTAATCTAACGCTCGTGTTCTAAATTTTTTGTTACTATTGTAACTTCCTTCTGAGTGGCAGCCCCTCTCTGGGGTAAATTACGCCTATCAAACTCTCCATTTTCTGGAATGTATGCTGCCACGGATATTCCTTGATGAGCTGCATAGTTAATAATTCCAGATGTTTCTATGCTGCTGACACCAATAACGATATCATCCGGTTGTTTTAAAAGTTGCACAGCAATTTTTACATTGGCTGCGGTAGATAAGTGGATTTTGATATCTTCTCGCGCTTGCGCCAGTTGTTGAATTGTCAGCAAAACTGATGAGGAATTTTCTGACTTGTATGGTGAAGCATTCACAAAGTGAAGTGTATTACAACCTCGCTCTACTGCTCGGTCAACAGCACGCTTCACCATATTACACATAACCATATTGGTTTTAGCTTGATGTGCTTGGTCAACCGGGGCTTCAAAAAATATGACAGTGGCGATCGGCTTCGGCAGTGACCCTTGGGCGATCGCAGGCTCAATCTCTCTAGGAGATGCAACAGCTACTTGGTCTTTAAGCAAATTTTGATTAACTTGTTCTTCTATTTGAATTTCTGGATACTTAACAGTCGCCGGATCAATGACTATATCTGCATAACTAGCAGGGGCAAGACTAACAGTACCGACAATCGTAAAACCGTGAATTTCTCTACCGACCGTCGCTAGTCTTTCTTGCAAAAAACTTACTGATTGTTTGTTTAAACTTCCCAATATTTGATTTCCCACCTTAGCAAAAACTATTGGTGCTTGATGAGAGTGTTTTTGCCGCACTTCCAGAGTTATATTAGCTTGCTCTCCTTGCCATTGATGAGCAGCAAAAGCGAATTTATTAACATTATCAATCTGTAACTTATGATGGGAATTTTTTAAACTGGTAACAATAACGCTAGTACTGGGAGAGGATGTAATGGTGGCGATCGCCTCACATCCAGGAAGCAGATGAGGAGAACGAGCATCAACAGTACCAAGTTTTTTACCTTCCACTGTTACCCAACGAGAGGTTTGGCATGGGTCACGGGGGTGAGCAGCATTCTCAAATTTAATCGGAACTTTTTCACCTCTAAAATTTCTATCAGCATATTCATTAAACTGAGTACCAATTACCCTCATATTAGTAAATTGTAACTGCTTCAGTTGAGCTAATACCTCATCGGTGAAAAGAGAAAATGCTACACTAGCTCGACGTGAACCTGAATATTTTCTACTTTCTTCTGTGTGGCTCGCGTCGTGAATAACTGCTGCCATCTGTAACTTTTCTACTGGCTGAAGATTATTTTTTATAGATTCTATATATTCTTGAGTTTGCTGTTTAAGGGCATCTATCATACCCTCACTAATGCCAAACTTAAATTTTATACTACCCTGATTAATTACCATTCCAGGCTTGAGATTATGCTCTTGAACTGATTTGAAACTAATTGTGCCTAGTGGTACAACTGTCTCTGCACCATCGGGAGTATTGTATTTAATACAAGCCAACAAATGATGTGGCATTTTAGGAGTTGGTTTTCTCGATTTTATCTGAATATTTATTTGTGTATTTTGCCAAAACTCTGGGTTTTTAGCTGGTTCATACCTAATTAAATTAGTAATTTCTAATATCCTCTCGCTAGTTGGAGAAGTAACAATCATATATGGGCCGATTTCTAGCTTTCTCTGTTCTTCTAATTCAATCTGTTGTCTAACTGATAAGTTGTAATTATTTTTTATATCTTGAGCGTATTCTTTCTGAGCAGGGGTATATTCAACTACTGGGTATAAGTTTCTAAAACTTTCAACGGGTTGGGCTACAAGTTGATTTGGTTCAAAAATTTGATTTGTCTGCTGAATCATTAAATCAATCGGACTATAGCCATTAGTCTTCATACTTCTATTCGTAAAAGCCTCTGGATTTTTTTTATCAGCCAACCACTCTACTTCTTTGTAAGCCGTTATAGTTTGACAGTATTGAATAATAGAATCTTCAGGTCGTAAAGCACTTTTTGGCCCATCAGCAGCTACTTGTAGCTCATTACCAAGTTCAGCTAGGCAATCTTTTAATAATTTTTTAAATACCTGCAATTGATGTTCTACTTGATTATCATCTATCGCTGCACCTTGTACTTGAGTAACTTGACTTATCTGCTGAAGTATCTTGTCTGGGATTTGTAATTTACCTGCTTGAGATTTAGCCAATACATTACCTAAATGTGCTGATACTTGAGTAAGGTATTTATATTTTTCGTCGTGCGGTATTGCATCAATCTCACATTGCAATGCCACATTTTTCTGAATTTCATTGGCAATAATTCCAATTTTATTCTCCATTGCTGATACAGCAATTTCCTCAAATTTACCTTGATACGGAACTTTAGCTTTCTTGACGATATCGGGATAACGATTTTGTGGTAAATTTTTTTCTTTAACTTCTGCTGCTAGTTGAGGAAAATCTTTAGCTTGAGCAAAAGCCAGTAAATCCCCATCAAAATCACACTGCATATTGTCCATTGCAGTTTTAGGATGTATGTAGACACAACCATCCAACATTTTTGGCAGATGCTTGTTTTTTAAAGTAATAACGCCATTCGAGTTAATCAATGGCGAACGAGTAACTATAATTTCTTCTCCCTCTTTGATATAAGGTATGCAGATTTCATCACTCTGCAAATCTAAACTTGGTTGAGCCAGACCAGAGGTAAACTTGATAGAGCGTCCAGTGGCAATTTCAAACCATTCTTTACGCACAAAATCTTGAAGTTCAGCTATTACTTTTGGATGTTCGATGATTTGACAATAATTTTCTAAGTCAGTTTTTAATAATGAGTAAATTAATAAATCCTTTTGCTCTTTATCCAAATATTCACCCTCTTGAGTATCTGTAGTTCCACCGCCAGAACTTAAAGCATCAAATATGGCAAATTTATCTTCTATATCTGCTGTAATATTTGGTTGAATTCCTATAATTTTGGACAATAATGCTTTGCGGCGTTCGTAAGTTTCAACGTATCGCAGTGCCAGCCGTCTTGGGTCTTTTTGGTCTTGAGCTAGTTTTTCTGCTTGCTGCTTGATAATGGGCAAAATTTCTTGCTTCACCGCTTTGGGATAATTGACTAAAATTTGAGTCCCTAAACTGTGTTCCCGATATTGAGCCACTGCTTTGACACCCAAACCAATAGTGAGCATATATTCTCCTGGCTGAATGGCATCTTCTCCTTTCCTACCTTTGAATGAAGAGGTTGCCAGCACTATGTCGTAACCAGTTTTAGTACGCAAAGTGCTTGTTTTTGCACTACCGCCCATCCGCAAGAAAGACTCTCCAAATTTATCCAGCCTTGTAGGTGCAAGCGTGCCTTTGGCAATTCGCATCACTTGGCTTTCTTCTTGAGGTTTAATACCAAGCCTGAACTGAAAAGCACGCAGTTCTATATTATTGGCTTTAGCAAAATCCTGATCTATTAAGCCCTTACAGTCACCGACCAATTTTTTGGCATCGTTGTTGGCAATGACACCACCATTTTCTCCGGTTGTATCATCAACCACCAAAATTCTAACGTTTCGTAATTCCTGAAAAATTCGGCAGGGTGTAAAAGGTAAAGGGTAAGCTGCTCCATCTGAAGGGTTGGGGTAAAGTTGCTGGCGGACAGTAGGGTTATCGGCAAAGAACATCCTCTTACCTGCCGAAAATTGTAGAGTCGTCCCGTTATGCTCTCCCAGGTCTTCTGGGACTGTCGCTTCGGGGTAAGCTGTGCCAATACTAAACTGCACACCTGGAAATAAATATTCAGCCAGTGTGTTCTCAAGTTTCTCTTTTACACCTGTATCTTGCTTGGTTTTTGTATCAAAATGATTGAGCGTTAAAGTCATAGAAGCATATCTAGGGACTATTAAAAAGTTTTATGGAGAAATCGTATTAATTGTCTAAAATTTGCTAAGAAGCTAATTAGCATTTAAGTTGCATAAAGCCAAGGCTGAATCTATTACTACAAGCAACTTATCCTGGAAAAATGAATGACGATTAGCTTACCTTTAAAGGCGTAAATTCTGATTATGTGTGCTGATTTTTTAATTTTTAATCAGTATTTGTTTCACACAATCAGTGAATACAAATTAGAATTGAAATTGGTATCGCACAAGAGGCGAAGCAGATGGTAAAGAAACTCAAAACAAGCAGATACCAGTTAGTAGCATCAATGACTGCTGAAGAACTGCTCAGTGAGGGATATCTCAGTATGGATGACTTATACGATCCCAATGAAGAGCAGGAACAAAAGGCACTTATAGAAGAAAAACAACAGGTGAGAGAAAGCGGTTGGCAAGAAGAAGGCGAAGAGTTTTAGGCGGTTGGCTCTTAGATCAGCGCAAACCCTTAAGATGACTGGCTTTTGGTTGTAAGGGTGTAGGGGTGTAAGGGTGTAAGGGTGTAGGGGTGTAGGGGTTGATGAAACTATGATTATTACGTTAGTCAACACTCATTGCTTTATTAAAAACCTACACTTGTCAGCCTGCCCCCCTGCCTACACAGCGATTGGTTATTTTTTTAGTTGGAAGTCCCTTACTTCCGTAGGCGTAGCCTTGCCGTAGGTTATTCTGAGTTCTAAATTCAGACTTGTGCTGTATTTGGCAACTTTACAGCATCAAAGCCATGTTATGGCTCAACAAATTTACGCTTCTCTGGTGGGACAGCCCAGATGAGACAATGCCCTGATTTGGCCTTACGTCCGTACTGGGACAAGACGATACCTAGCTTCTGCACATCCTTGAGGCACTGTCCGTTTTCTAGGTAGCCTTTGTTCCATTCGATTAAGTTCTTGGCAAACTTACCCTCCTTGGACATCGCCCAATTCTTGGCCTCTAATTCTTCCCAAGTCAAGAGGTTTGACTGTACATCTGTATATCCTCCACCCAGCATCCCAGTGATCCAAGGTGGGATGCTCATGCCCATAATGAAGCCCATACCCAGGATAAAAAACATTAAGAGGGCCGCAGGGAATACGGCGGTGAGAATTTTTCTGCCTTCTGCTAGCTGTGCTTTGTGAATGAGGGCGTGGGCTGCTCGGTCTATAGCAACCTTCTGTCGCTCGACTGCTACGTGTTCCACTAACTCCAAGTTCCGAGCTAAGTCTTGATTCCAGTTCTTGAATAGCAACTGCAAAGTGTCGGGTGCATCTTCCAGCATTATTTCCAGTTGTCCGGTCGCAACCAACACTAAAAATAAAGGGTCATCTTGAGATAGGCCGCTACTAAGGGCAAAATCAATTACTCGACGCTTGAAGGCTTCACTTTTTCCCTGCAAGGCTTCTGCCAGTAATTTATCGACGGTATAAAATACGTCTCTACTTTGTGGTCTGTCAGCAGGTGTGGAATAAAAATCTTCGTCAACTTTATCTACTTCATAGCTTGTCATTGCACTAACCCCGTACCAGCAAAGGCTGCATAGGCTTCTTTGAGGAAGTTCTTGACTCGTTGCTTTGATATCACCTTGAGATCAGGATGGGCGATCGCTGCTTCAAAAGTCACTCCCAATCGGTCAACCATGTTCCGCTCCCAAAAGGGAAACTTGGGAAAGTCCATGACGATGAAATTATATTTAGTTTGAGCTGCTACAAACTCTGGCATCTCCTGAATATATTTCCAGTCATCACATAATCCCAAATTTTTCACGAATACGTGGAGTATGCTGTCTCCCAAATCGTCTAAAGACTGGAGAAAGAAATTTACCGAATCAACTCCACCAGTACACACAAACCATTTAACAAATTTAATCGAATTTTCCTTGCCTATTTCAGTCAGATTATTACTTTTTATCCAATTAGTCACTTTGGAGTAAACTTGAGCAGGTAAATTCACGATTACTGAATTTTCAAATGCCAAATCAAATATTGTGTCTGCTTCTTTAGCTAGCTTCTCATCATCACTGAAAAATGCCGTTTCTACACTGCCGTAAATGTTGACAATATCCTGGTTACTTGTATCCGCATCTACAATTGCGACGCTATGACCAATTGAGGTGCAATACTCTATAAATGCTCTCGATAAGAATGATTTACCAGCACCTCCTTTTTCACCATCTACAATGTGAATAGTTGTAGAGACTTTAAAACTTTTTTCTGGCTGGTTCAGGTTAACTTGGTCATGACCAGATTTTGGTAGCTGTAATTCCTCTGGAATTTCATTCGCTGTTACATCTGCTGTTAATTCAAGTAATACATCAGAGTTACCAACATTTGCCACTTCTAGCTCTAAAATTTCTCTAGTATCTGTGGCATCCAATCCTTGGATATTGGCATCTAATGGAGTCGAATTATTTAATACTTCTAGCGGCAAACTATCTTGAGTATCTATGGCATCCAATTCTTGGATATTGCTATCTAAAAAAGTTGGATTATCTACTACTTCTAGCGGTAAAGCATCTTGAGTATCTATGACATCCAATCTTTGGATACTAGTATCTAAAGAAGTCGAATTATTTTCTATTTCTCGTTCCCAAGTGACATCTTCTCTTTGGAGATTTTCATTGATTGTAGACATAGCATCATTGTGTAATTGGGAGTTTGATGACTGGTTAAGGTTATTACTAGGATTCTTTCTCGGTCTGCCTCTTTTTCTTTTTTCTGGATTTGGGGTTGGTGCTGTAAAAGTCATAATGCCAATTTGTTTTTGATGGAAGTAGTAACTGGACAATTTAGTGAGTGGTATAGTAATTCGCTTTGATTATGGAACTGACTTGCGTAACTTGGCAGTAAGGAGTAGAGAATCAATTTGGATTTGTACTGAGTTTGTATGCGCGAGCGCAGGCTACGTCAACAAAAATCAAATAAGATTTTTATAGAAGTAGAAATGAGAAAGTTAATTAAATACATTGTTTTTCTGTTCCTTATCTACACCACTTAATTTAATTTTAGGAACTACTTAAACACCTCGTATTTAATTTGAAAAAGTTCAAAAATTAAGAAGCTTATTGCCTATTTTCTCACTACCCAAGTAAATTCAAAAATCAAAAGTTCCTACTATATTGATCAGCAATGCAGTGAATCGGTTTTATTAACTGACTTACCAGTTTTCAAAAGAATTGATGTCATAATCAAACTGTCCTATCATCTCTTTTTGTTCCTCGATAGTGGGAAGACTTTGTACAGGCTGGGTATGAGATTTGGAGTCGTTTGGTGAGGGCGATCGCTCTGGATTAGAAGTCAAACGCAAATGAGATAACCCTGCGGTGGCGTAAATCTGCCTCAGTTGGTGTAGGAATGTTTGGTAAGCGTCAGTGACTATCCGTTGTTTTGCAGCTTCATCAAATTTTGAGGAGTTAGCAACAGCCATTGGTAGCCAGAATGCTCTTAGTGCTAGCAATATCATTTCCGTAGTATCTCTAACACTACTAGCAGCAATGTAGTCAAGCATTAACGCATCCATCTCATTGCGCGGCTGATACCGCCAGCGAAAATTTATCCGAGTTTGCTTAGACATGGCTGATAACCTCAGCATGATCAGCAAAATGGTGTTTCACTCTTTCGTCGAAATACAAAAATGCACTATATACATCTGCCAAGCGATTACCAAGGGAGTATTTATCTAAGTTTTTGGGAATAGAAACACCAGAAAATATGCAAGGTATTGCTGGGTAGTGTGAATTCAATTCTTTTTTTAGATAATCCGCAGTGCCACCACAAAATAATATTTCTTCTACATCTGGCGGCACAACTTGATCTAGCCAACTCGTCAAGGCTGCAACATATTCATGTCGAGCTGTCCTAATTACCTGGAGAATCTTTGTTAACTCAGATGTTCGTCCTTCTCTACTGCGAGAACGCAAAACCCGCACTAGAGGACGAGTGTCAATGTCACTTCCTGCTTCAGCGATCGCTTTTGTCAAGCGTTCCACGGTTTGCCCTGATGTTGCGCCCACTACTTTTTCCAGCATCCTCACCATGCCTAAATCTGACATTTTTCCTTCCTTGGACACAATGCCTCTGTGAGAAATTAAAACTGACGCATTGCGAAAGCCAAGCATCACCACCGCGCATACTCTCTGTTTTAATGCCTGTCCCACACGCTTTTGGTGCGATAAAAATACTCCTGCACCTTCTGGTAAGCATTTAAACATTAGACACTCTACCTGCATTTGCGAGCCAACTGCTGAGTAATTGCTACCAAATGTCCGCACTAATCGTTCAAATTCAACTTTGTTTTCAAATTCCCCAGGAGGTAGCAGAACTGAAAGAAAAAGTCTCATTTTGGCTGGCAGGTTCAGTTTCTCCTTAACTACCCAAATTGCGGCTAATGTTTTATAAACAGCCCGCTCGTACTTCAACTCAACTAATCCTGTATTAGCGTGGAACTTGCTTTGAGCTAAATATCCTACTACCTTTGTCTTACCATTGACAGACACCCACACCCTATTCTCTGGATCAGTTGCTCCCATCAAATTCTGTTCGTGAGTTTTAACCGATTCCACTGTCACATCCCCTACTTCCGGTTCCATGAACAGCGAATATATTTCAGAACTGCCACATAAAGAGTAAATTCCTTTTGTACCGCTTCCTCCAAAATCTAAGGCAAGAATAACGAGGGGAGGAATATCAAGATTATTCATAGTCTGAGTCTTTTTTTTCATGGATATAAATCAGAGTTAATTTTTTAATCCTAAATTTGGAGTCAAATGGAGTCTTTTGAAGACACTTGGAGCCGAATTATTAACAGAGCTTATGTAATTAATTTTTTTTTCTGGCTCCATTTAGCTCCAGTTGGCTACACCAAAAATAAATACTGGAAAAATCTATAAGATGCTTACAGCAAGGCTTTGAGTTCAATTGGAATAATCGGAGCTTTAATATCAGCACATAAATGTTGAGTCAAATGTTGTTTCGATAAAAAAGCTCGTACACCGTCCAGATTAAATAGCGAAAAAATATACCCATTATTGAAAATTTGAATTGTGAACTCACTACACAATTGATGGCAGAAAAATACTAAACAATTATTTTGCTTGCCATCATAAAATTCGGACTTCATATTTACTGCCGATTTAAAACTTAGCTTCTTGAGGCTCAAGCAATAGTCATTAGTTTTACTTATAAACGAAAAGAAAATATTTTGCGCTTGAACATTTATTAACTCAATTAAGCTGTCCATAAATCCCAAAATTAGTTTCTTCTTTTAGTAACTAATTTTTAATGAAGCCTGTCATTAAACAACAGACAGATTCTCTAATACTCTAGACAGCACTAAATAAATCTGTATAAAAATTAATCCAGTTTATATAAGTTGCTTCACTAGCTGACTAAGGGTAAAAATTGCTGAAGCTCTTATTGGGAAATAATTACAGCGACAGATTATTAAAATATTTTTGTGTATAATTACACTATTTTGGCAAATATGCTACTGCTAATTGCAACTATTAATAGCCCCTACAATAACAATTTTTTCAGTTAAAATACACAGAAGTTTTATAAAAAAATTGACCTAGTTTTTTATAACTACGTTAGATTTTAATGCAATTTAAATTACCGTAATGTGATAATTACATTTCGGTGAAATTATGTGATTGATGGATGTATCAACAGATTATTTGCATGAAACGCCTGTCTTATGCCGCTAGCAGTCTGTAGAATACAAAAAATTAAAAGCTGGGGGTTGTTAGGAGGCAATGAAGCTCACACAGCCAGAGCTAGAAACACGCCCAATGCAAACCCAGCAGTAACAAACGTTACGCTCTTTGGGAGTTCTGACAACGCCAATTTAGTAACTTTGGTGAAAGACAAAATCGGGTTGCAAACAATTCGCTCAAATGCTGTTCTGGCAGTGGAAATGCTACTAAGTGCCAGTGCTGATTATTTTCATCCTGAAGGACTTTTTGAGGCGGAAACACATGACAAACAGCGTTTAGATGACTTTGTACAAGCAACAGTCACATGGTTATGTTCTGCTTGGGGCGATCGCTTACTGAAAGCTGAATTGCACTTAGACGAAATTACGCCCCACGTTCACGCTTACATTGTGCCACTGGACGAGCAAGGCAAGCTCAACTGTCGCGCCTTGTTTGGCACTAGAGAAAAGCTCTCTCAACTGCAAGATAGTTTTGCCGATGCTGTTGCACATTTGGGTATCTCTCGCGGTATTAAAGGTAGTGCTGCTACCTATACCTCAGTTAAGAAATATTACGCCGCAGTATCCCGCGATTCGGAAATCCTCGACTTGGAGAGTCATCTGCCTAAACCTCGAATACATGAAGCCAGCGAATCCTACCGAGAACGGGTAATTGAAGCTCTCAGTCCAAAGCTAGAGATCATCAACTACCAATTAAGCGATCGCGATCGCTTGCTCAGACAAAAAGCTGAATTGGAGGAAACGGCATCCAGAAGTGAAAAACTCAGGGCTAATTTAGAAAAAGAATTACAAGCTCTACGTCAGGACATTAAGCTTCTACAAGATTTACCCTTGGAAGTTGTGGCTGATGAACTGGGTTTAAACCAAGACAAGCGGAATCAGTGGTTATCAACCCACCACATAATCACCATTAACAACTCTTCGTTTCACGATGATTTGCACAACAGCATTGGTAAAGGTGCGTTGGAATTGGTAATTCAGGTTAAGCAGTGTACTTTCGATGATGCAGTTGTCTGGTTGCGGGATTGCTTTGGGGAAGCGGGGATGCTGGCTGCGGTTACTCACCACGCCAGAAGACAAGCTTTAAATATTGCTCAACAGATTCCTCCATCTATATTTGTTGCACCTACACCGGCTCATCATCGGTGGGCGGAAATTGAGCAATACTTGACACGCGATCGCTCTCTTCCGCCAAAATTTGTAGATACTTTGTACAAGCGTGGATTGATATATGCAAATATTACTGGTAAAGCAGTATTTCTAGCACGTAGTCTTGCCTCTGAAGTGACAGGGGCATATTTGCATCCACCAAGGGCGACCAATGATGCTTTTAGTTTTTGTACTGCCAGCAACAGCAAGGGACGTTTGATGTCTACACCTGGTTGGTTTCACTTGAGTATGGGGGGTGACTTGGACAACCCCATCAAGATAGCAATGCTAGTTTCTACACCTATTGAGGCTATGTCCCTGGCAGTTTTAAACTCTCCTCATAAACAGAGAACTCTATATTTGGTATCTGACAGCGAACACGCGCCCGCACCTGTGGAATTTCTCAAAAACGTACCAAAAGTCATTGTTGCAATGCCCAAAGTAGCAACTATAGAACTTCACAAAACTCTATCTCATGCCAAACAGTTAGAGCCGAATACTTCTTGGAACCAGCAGTTACAGCAGCAATGTCAGGGAGGCATAAGCTATGTCGCGTTGGGATGATGAGCGCAGGGAAATGATGTTACATTCTCTTTTTATTACTTTTAATCCTGTGGCATATCTGCTAGGAATGGCAGCACTGGGATTTTTAGGAGGACTGTACATCTGGTTCAAACCAACATCAAATATGTCTTTGCAACCAAAAAGACTAGAAACTGCTACTGATTATGTAGAGTGGGGCTACAAAATTATGAACGCTGATATGCCAGAAATAGCCAGAATCAATCCAGAGCGTCGTCAAGCTAATTGTAAAACTGCTCTGCAATACTTTGAAAAAGCGATCGCTCTCAACCCCAAATTAGCCCTTGGCTACCAAGGACAAGGAGTAAGCTTAATTTGTCAGAATAACAAGCAAGCTGGACGAAAATCACTCTCTCATGCCAAAAGCCTTTACTTAAAACAAGGTAAAAAGGATGGGGCTGAGGGTATTGATTTGATACTGACAATATACAAATAAGTAGAAGGCATTCTTTATGAACTTAGAACACCGCCAAGCATGAAAATGGGCATAGGAGATAGTGCGCTCAAGCTAGTAATTTTTATTCAGCACGCGCTATAGCAGTCGCCACATAACTCCCAACCTAAGCAAATAATTTCAGGAATCAAGTCGGATTCCCATAGCACTTTTAAGTCAGAAAAGAAAAGTTAGTTTTTGCCAGGGTTTTACAGGTTGATATCTTATATTTGATTATGACCACGTACTTAACTATGAAATAACTGTTATTTTAATTTTCGTAAACTCTTTAATTATTTTATGGTTAACTGTATAAATATCATTGATTTTTATTTATGTTTATTTTTATAAACTAGCAAAATTCTAGCAATTTTTATATTGCCATAAAATACTTAATCTGGTATTTAGTAAATCATTGTCTCTGCTAAAGTTTGATCTTATTCAATTATAAGTAGCTAGAAAATTATGATATTTCAATTATTTTCCTATAAGAATAAATTATAGTTAAATGAAGAAAACCGCAAAAAATAAGGTTTTTTATATTTTTTTAATTTCTTTGCAGGTATTTATTTAATTAAATTTGGGTTAAAATAATTTTAATTTCAGCAGCAAAATGAATAATGAAATAGAAATTTCATATCAGACTTGACGCAATTTAGAAAAAAATATTTTGGTGTCATCTATAAGAAAAAATAGATGATAAAGCCTGGTTGTCAATATCTAACTGAACACTCACGAGTCTAATAGTTTTTGTTAGCAAAAGATTCACATCTATCTCTAGAAAACCATCACACAAATTAAGGATTTCCATCAGCTTTTGCTATCCATTACTAAACTATAACTATTTTCATTGACATAAAATACAGATTTGCAGCCGTCGATGTAGACACAACAGGAAGTTCCAAGATAATAAAAATTCCTGAATCAAGACGTGTTGTACTAAACGGCAAATCGTTATAGTTAGTAAACCTAAACTAGAAGATATATAAGTGTAAAAGAAAAGATATTACATAAGGTAAAGCCCAGAAAGAACCATTTTTCAAGTGTAGGGAGTAACTCGGCTATGACTCTAACCACAACAGTAAAACCAGAACCCACAGTAAGCAGCATCAACCAACTAGAAAGTTTTGAAATTAAAAGAAATATTACAGACATACCAAAAACAATTACAGTTCGATGGTGGTGGAAACAACACTCTTGGGCGGCTTATCAACTACCAGATGGTATAAAGGTAATGAGTGATAGGCAGATGGCATTGATGCTTGGACAATCCAAAACAGATGTCAAAAATTTCGTGGAGTCCAATCATTTAGAGACAATAAGTGTGCAAATTCCTAGCAAAGTAATAATTCAGGGTAACACTCTACCCACAATAGCGGCTTATTTACAGCATCTGCTTAAAGAAGATAAATTACAGCAGCATCGGTTGTCTTTAAGTCGCTGCGAGTGGAAAGAATTAATCAAGGCACTATCAGATAACGATTTACACAATAGGAAGCCTCTTGTACCAAATCCAAATTTTTTTACTAGCAATTATCAAGTAATATCGTCCCAGGCAATTCAAATAGAATTAGAAAACGACATTACTTTAGAAGTTTTAGTCATGCCATCAGGAGAATATCGCATTGGCTATGAAGAAGGGTTAAACTGCATTCAATCTAACCCGAACTGGCTGCTAGAAAATTCACCTAAGAAGGCAAGGACTCTCACAAAATTAAATTTATCACCATGTCCAGTAAAATGTCTTGTTGCTGTTTCGGAGGGATTTAAACAGATATATACACTCAGCTGTGATGATTGGTTATCGATATGGGAGTATTTTGCAAATAAGGGAAATAGACGAGCTACTGCTATTTTGAAAGCTTGTGCTAAAGAGAGCATTGCGAGTAGGGTTGTAAAATTGCTTTCTGGTAGTTGATATTTTTGCAATTGTTTGATTTTGAAGACAAAGTGCATTTGCGATCACCTACGGTGGGCGGAACGCCATCGCCAAAGGTGGGGCGCAGCCCATCGCCAGTGCAAATCTGCTATTGTCCCAATTCAGAATAAGTAGTGGCGCATAATTAATTACACAAAATATGGGCTGAAATTCTTGCCTAGTAGAGAATCAGTAATGTAATTAATTCTGTTGGTTTACTTATCCTACAGGGTCAAAATTCCCTTGCGCTTTCAGCCGCTTGTCTCAATGCTAAAAAAGCTTCTTTCAGAGGTTGGCTAACAGCACTGTCTGGTTCTGTTAGCACTAACTGTTGGTAGGCTTGCAAGAATTGCGATCGCAACCGATGGAACAAATGCAGAAAGTGACGCACAAAACTGATGCAATCCAAAACCACAATCTCTATGCCACCTGTACGTTCATACATACTTGAGGCATATTCCCGAATACCTTCTTCAATCACATCCGTTGTGATAAAGATATAGTTGTCAACCCGCTTGCCTGTGCTGTTGATTTTTTGCAAAGCACGGTCAATATCTGCTAAGGTGACACGCCGGGTCTTCATTTCATAGCTGGTGATTGCCTTTTCATCATCAACTAAGGTAATTTCCACATCTCCTAAAGCACCTGTCTGCTCATCTGCGGCGTTGTGGGATTCTAGAGGTAAAAAACGCTCCCCAATATATTGTTCTGCTACTTGATAAGCAGCAGCAACAATCAGTACAGGAAGGCGGCTTGAACCTCGGCAAGCCAAATGCTGTTGCAAGAGTGTGACAATTTCCTCTGCTGACAAAGGTATTGCGCCTTCTGACTTCTTCAGGTCAGCTAGTAGTGTTTCCATGCGTTGCCGCTTCTCATTCCGAGCAATAATCAGACAACGGAGGGTTTCGGCTAACAGTTCCTCAGCAGTTATTGTGCCTTGATGAACATCATCAAGCAATTGCAGGGCGGCTTCGTAGAGTTTGGGTGGTCGTCCCACGAGATTGACTGCTGGGGTTAAGGTAATGTTACGGTTTCGCAGAGCAGGAGTCAGGAACGCAGTGGTGGGATTGCAAGGCAACTCGTGTTGATTAATAAAGGCTGTGATGTAACTTTCATCGTAGTAACGCCCAGAGTAAGCGTCTGGTGTGCCTATCTCGGTGTAAGGTTTGCGGATATCAACATTCACACGGTGAATCGCCGCCAAAGCACAAGCTAGCAACAAACGAACTACAGCACGATTGCCTACATAACGTGATACATAATCAATTTTTTCAGCACTGCTAGGGTTGGTGACAATTGGTTGCGCTATTGATGCTTCGGCTTTCTGTAAGGCTACATCAAGGATAGCTGCTGGGGTTGTGGACATTGATTGATTTCTTCAACAATAAATGTGGAGGTTGTCAGGTCATAATTGAGCCAAAGCACTTCTTGTCTTAACTCCTTGACGGAATGGCAGTTCTTCAGGGGTGCTTTAATGCAGTTCCAGTCACCATAGAGTTCTTGCATCAACGGACAATCATAGCCTGAAAGGGCAACTTTACCTTCGACTGCTCGCAAAACACCCGCTAATTGTCGATGCTCGTTGTCTGTCATTTCATAAGCGTAAGCCTTGCTATCCCCACGGGAATCGTGCGGGTACGGTGGGTCACAATAAAATAGAGTTTCTGGACTATCGTACCGTTGTATAATATCAATCGCTCGGTCATTCTCAATTTGCACACGCAGCAACCGTTGCACGATTTCGGGCAGATCCTCAACACTGCCTAACCATCGGGAAACTGCACCAGCCATTCCTGCGCGGCTTGTGAGTTTGCAGTGCGCCCATCTTCCCACGCTGGCGGTTTGTGCCAAGCCTGTTCTCACTTGTCGCGCCCGAACAAAAAATCGTCTAGCTCTTTCTAGGTCTGATAAACTCTCTTCTTCTTTGGTAATAGCAATCCGAAATTCTTCACGGGAAAATGGGGTTAACCCAATCGCCTCGATGAGTTGGTCTTTTTGGTCACGTAGTACACGGAAGAAGTTGACTACCTGCCCATCAATATCGTTGTAGGTTTCCACAGGGGATGGCTCTCGGTTCAACAACACGGCGGCTGAACCACCAAACGGTTCGCAGTAGTGGGTCGTTTTTGGCAACAAGGGTAAGAGCCAGTCTAAATGACTGTACTTGCCGCCATACCAACCAAATGCAATTTTCTTTGCCATGAAAGTCAACCTCAAACGGAGTGCTTTACCCGAAACCGAGGATAAGGGTAAAACGCAATTTATTATATAGTGTGGAGAAATAAAGTATAAACAAACAAGAATACTGTCATTGTTTTTTCGGGGAAAAATCTATCATTCTTTTTCGGTAAAGCGATTGGTATAAGTAACTTTTAATAAAAAAACCCCTAAATTTTAGGAGTTTTTTAAGTAAAATACATACACTAAAAAATACATTAACTAGCTAAGGAGCTTAAAATCCTCCCTTGAAGTAAGGATTAATAAAAGTGCCATCCTTTTTCATATATCCTTTGACCAACTTAATTGGTTTTGGAGCTTTGGGCATTTTTGGCATTTTTGGTTGCTTGGGTTGTTTAGCCATAATTAAATCTTTAATTTAGATAACTCTAGCTTTACACTTTGTTTTAATCATTACTTCGGTAGTAATAGCTATATTTGTTTTAAGTGATTATGAAGACTTGGATTAGTTAGACTATATGCTCTACTCTTAGGTAAAGAAATAATAAAATTGCTCAAACCTTTATAAAGCAAAGCTTTCCAGACTATATTGCTGGAAATTACACGTATCTGCCCAATACCTTGTCCGATTAACTGTTAACACATGGTTCTCCCCAATACGTAGTAATCGCTGGAGCGAAAACCGAAGTGTCTTTTGTCGATGCTGGTTGACAAATATACTTGGCTCGATTTTCTATAGCCAGTATTCTATCGGTATCCCTAACGTAGAGTGGTACTATCATTTCCCTTTGTTCCAACAGTTCGGACAACCCAATTTGAATTTCCTGCCCCTGATGAAATAATGCACGCGCTGCTTTTTCTACCATTCGTGCTAGTTCAGCACCATTACAGTTGATGGTTTTGTTGAGGATAATCCGCCATTCTTTCTCAGTCAGGCGATCGCCACCATTGCGGTATCGCTCATCAAATCTCGCTAGGTGCATCATCAGAATTTCCTTGCGCTCTATCGCTTGAGGAAACCCGACGTAGAATATTTCATCAAATCTGCCCACTCTGGTTAATTCTGGTGGTAGCGCGTCGAGTCGGTTAAGACTAGCTACTACAAACACAGCACTCTGCTTTTCTTGCAACCAAGTGAGCAGAGTTCCTAAAATTCGGCGTGAATCAATATCCTCACCTGAAGGAGTGGATGCTGCAAACAGTTTGTCCAATTCATCAAAGTAAAGCACAACGGGAGCGCAAACTTCTATACGCTCTAACAAACGTTTGAGATGGGTTGCACTACCACTCGCTACTACTGCGGTGTCCATAGACACAAGAGGAAATCCTAAAGTTTTGGCACTGATGTGCGCCGCCAGAGTTTTTCCTGTCCCCGGTGGCCCTACCAGTAAACAACCTTTGGGAAGGGGGATGTTGGCAGTTCGTGCTTCGGGAGCAAAATCTAGCTTGACATTTTCAATAAACTTTTTGAGTAAATCTAAACCACCAAAGTCAGCTAAGTTTGAATTAGAAACAAAGTTTAGGTTGAAGGCACGAAAGCGATTAATTTTATAATCTAATAAGCGTCGGGCTATTATATCACTATGAAACTCTTGAGAGGAATTAATTGCTATTGCCAAGCCAGAACCTATTTCTTCTAGAGTTAACCCAGAAACAGTATTCACCAAAACAGATACATCAAAACTTTTTGGTAAATTATTTATTTTTTTGGATAAAAAATTTCTAATAAAATCAGTTATTATCTCATGTGAAGGCAAGGGTGTAGACAGATTTGGAATTAACTGAGTTAATGATTGTGGTAGTTCCACATCATCCATTGCTAAAATAATGAAATATTTTGTATTTTTGATTGTTTTCAATTCATAATAAATATTAATTACTTGTGATATCATTTTATTGGAATAATTTTCCAAATATGTTGAATTTATCTTAATTAAAGACTGCAAATTTTCAAAAATAAAAACACCATCAATTTCAGAATTCAATAACTCATCGAAAGCTGCAAAGACTCCATCATCACAAGGTTGTAATTTACTAGAGTCTACACTTGAAAAACTTACACAACACTCTGAATCAGATTGGACTTGTTTAAAACATCCCCAACCAGCATTCCATAAATAAAGAGGGAGATTGGGAGCATCCACTTTTGGAAGATATACAGGTTCTGGGAGAATATAACAACAGATAAAACAGTGTGGATGACTTACCATGAACCAGGATAAACAAGAAAGAATCAAAGCCTGTTTACAAGAATTGTCAACACTACTGTATGAAGAAGCAGATAAAAGTAAGCTGACAGACCTCGAAAGTATAGAAAAAACAGTTCGGAGTCAAATATTAGAACTAGTCAGTCCAGAAATAGCCCTTTTTTTATCGAACAAAAAACTGGAACAAAAGTAGGTAAAACCAGGAAAATTAAAAGCTTAGTGGGGGAACTGACTCTTAAAGCCAAACAGTTACAGAAACTGGGTTTGAAGCCAAGAACCCGGTTAAGTCCATTACTTCAAAAGTGTTGTTTAAGGCTGTCAGCTAACGAATCATACCAAAAAGCAGAAATTGAAGTTGAGGCATTGACAGGAGTCAAAGTGGGTCACTCAACGCAACAAAAATTAGTGCTGTCACAAGATTTTCAACTACCATTTGCAAAACAAGCAGTTTCAGAAGTCAGTGTAGATGGAGGAAAAGTCCGACTCAGAGGTAAACCGAAAGCAGGCTGTTACTGGCGAGACTATAAAACCGTTCGTCTGCAAGGGATTTACTATGGTGCGTTTTTTGATGACAACCAATCATTAGTTGATTATGTCAATAGCCAACGTCTGGTTAACCCGTTAGTGTGCTTGGGGGATGGTCATGATGGCGTGTGGAATCTAGTCAAAGAGTTTGGTAAAACAGAAAATTTTGAGCGTTGGGAAATCTTGGATTGGTATCACCTCAAAGAAAATCTCTATAAAGTTGGTGGTTCTTTAAAACGGCTTAAAGCTGCTGAAACGCTGTTATGGCAAGGTCAGATAGAAGAAACTCAAGCTTTATTTCTTCATTGCCGAGGTAAACAAGCGAAGAACTTCATTGCTTATCTTGAAAAACATCGCTCTCGTCTTGTCAATTATGCCTATTACCAGGCTGAACAACTTTGTTCTATTGGTTCTGGCGCAGTTGAATCTGCTATTAAACAAATTGGTGCGAGGATTAAAATTTCTGGCGCACAGTGGAATGTTGATAGTGTTAATCACATCCTCTCTATTCGTTGTGCTTATCTCAATGGTTTATTAGCTATTTGAGTCTTTCTGCCAAAAGTGGATGCTCCCGGGAGATTTTTGTTAATCGCACATTCTTGATAAATTTGCTTTAGCACTATCATGCGCTCTGATATAGAAGCAGTGATGCAGATTATGGGTACATCAGAAGTAATTAATAGGTTCAATTGAGATAAGTTCATAGCTATCTCTCTAATTCATTACTGTTAAATTTTTGGTTTCGCAATGTTGCTGATTCCTGTTGGCGTTGGTAAGTCGGCTGTAATCTGGGTAAGATTTGCTCGAAATAGATTAAATCTCGCTCACTCATAGAACTTTTGAGTTGTCCCTCAGCTTTTTCTAAGACAATTCCACGTCCATCTTTGGCATAAATGCTTACTTTACCATCAGTAGTTGCTTGCCATTTATAAGAGAATACGCCATCAATTTCTACATTTTTTTGATGAGCGATCGCATATTGCACAAGAGCGTTACTAATCTTATCTATACGAGCAAAATACTCAGCTTCCTGGCTACCTACAGGAGTAAAGGAAGCAGGAATAGGTTCATTGCGTTTTAGCGATCGCTGTAAAGCATTAATATCTTGAATATGTGTAGGTTCTAGATTGCCAGTTTCTACCCGCACACCCAAATTTGTAGAACGAAACTGCATTAAAAGTTTGCCTGTTCCTGACTCTGTTATTTTATACAATGAACCCTCACGAGAAATTTGGTATTGAGCCGCCTGATATTCTAAAGCTCCTGGGTGTGTCTGGGTATGAAATAAAGTTTTTAAAGACACTGCTATTTGGTATCGTGTTGAATTTTGTTTAAATTCTTGAATAGCCGTCTTCACAGCAGAGTTAACACTGTCTACCACCAGCGAAACATTATGAATCGATTGCTGCCACCAGGAAATATTGTGCTGTTGTTGTAACCTTTTTTCAATTAATTTTTGATACACATTCTGCTGTTGTCGTAATGCTTTGATTTCTGCTTGTAGCTGTCCAATTTCATTAGTCAGTAAATTTTTTAAAGGACTATCTTCTAAAGCTTGGAGAGATTGCATTACTCGTGTTGAACCTGAATTATCCGGTAAGTTAGTATCTTGCTGTAGTTCTTTCTCTTGTTTAACAGTATTTTTAAGTAAAAATTCGGAATTATCAAATTGCTTGAGATTATCTCTATTAGTAGACTCATCTACATCAAGCAATTGGTTCTTATCTTTAGACTGCGATACTTGATATTTGGTAGGTTCATCTACATTAAGCGATTGGTGATCGTTTGTAGATTGAAGTATTTGGGGCTGTAATAAATTATTAATAGTGACTTTACCTTGTTCATCAGATTGCAATACAACGCGCCCATCTAATTCAACTATTTTATTAGTTGCTCCTTCTACCGTACCACCTACAGGACAAGAACGCAGTTGTTGTATTTGAGCAATAAACTGAGGATTTAAAAGCTGTCCCGCTAATCCTGAAACCTCATCAAGAAATTGATTTTTATCACGTCCATAAACAAGCCTGTTACCATCAAATATTTTTAAACCCTGATCCTTACTATTATCATGCTTGATATCCAATAAACTTTGTAACAAAGCTTCGATTATTTGTTCGTAATGTCTTTGAATTGCAGCCGCTTCTCCTGATGCAACTGTAAATATATCAGTCATGATAATAATACTCCCCAAGAGTATATTAATAAATTTGGTAAAATATCAAATTAAGTTAATAATTGCAGCCGATTTATCACTACTTCGCCATTTACGTAAAAAGCCGCCAACTCTCCATCAAACAGCCAAGCAATAAATTCACTTTTCTCTAGAAAATCACGAGTACATTCATAAGAAATAGAGCTAAATATTCTTCCAGCCAATAAGCCAAATTGATCAAATATTTCTATAGTTTCTGGGCAATAACTTACATTGAATAAAGGTTTATTTATTGCCTCAATAACTATATTCTGCCACTGCGGATAACGCGCTAAGACAGACGAAACCTGTTGACTCCAATTAATCTGTGAAGATTGCATTTCCAAAATCTCTAAAAAACATTGGCAAGTTCTTCTGGAGAAGGCGGAGAATTAGATTGCTCAGGCAGAGGAAATAATTCTTCAGCCAATTCACGCCTTTCCATAAATTGCTGAGAACGTTCAGAATCACTAATTTGCACAGAATTATTTTGAATCAGCCTATCTCTAACAAAATCCCACTTTCCCTCTGACCAATTCATTTCATCAATATCAGCAGTCGGAACTTTGATAGCTTGCAATATCGGAACATAGGCTTCTGTGCCACGAGTGTAAGCTGGATTGATAATTACCGCTTTGCCCGTACCCATCTTGACAAACTGTGCTGCTTCAAATAAATGGCGTTTTTGATGTTGTTCGTTGGTGCTGTGTGACGCACCCCCCTTTCCAGCACTGCGCGATTTGGAATTAAATTTAATTTCCATCTCGCCCAGGTAGTCGCTGAACAATTTTGCAGATTCCGGGTCTTGGGGATTGAAAATAAACTTGGTGGCTGTACCTCCCAAGATAGCCCGTGTCAGTTCCCTACCATAGACTTTTTCTAGCTGGGCGATGTTTTGATATCCCAAAATCCCTACAAAACCGTCTTCACGGCTTTCGTTCAGCCAATTTACAAGGGCTGGCAAGTATAAAGTAGGCAGTTCGTCTAGGGCTACTACTAGCGGGTCTTTTCTGGGTAGGACACGGGACACATTGCGCGTAACAATCATGTGCAGAATAGCCGCCAGCAGTGGACTGATAATGTCACGGTTGTTCCTGTTTAGTCCAAATACAATTAGCTGTTTACCGTCCAAGTCTAGTGGTAATGTTGTCTGACCACAGAATGCACCCACAAAGTCTTTCTTGAGAAATCGCTGAAATATGCGCTGCGCGGCCCCAACAATGCTGGCAGTAGTTTTTTCAGAGTCCTTGACGCTGATTAGCTGAGATAATGGTCGCGTTGTCCAAATTTTCAGTTTGTCCTTGGAGGCAGTTTCCAATCTTACTGGTAGATTAGGTAAAGATAAAATTGCTTGCGCCATCATCAAATCACAGTATTTATCGTCACCAGTTAGGGTTTTAACTGCCTTGGTGACTAGCAATATCCCTTCAACCAGACTATCTCCGGCTTCTTCAAAAAATTTATCGCTGCTGTTATTGCTCCCACGGTCGAAGTTACGTGATATGACGCTAGTGATTTGACCTGCCGCAATTGCATCTTCTTCGTCTTTCAGTAGGTCGAGAGGATTACAGGTTTCACTTTCAGGAAACCCCGGCGCAAATACTTTGACAGTGTAACCACGCTTGATAGCATAAGCGATCGCCCGTTTAGTTTGCGCAGGATATTTGAAATCATACAGACACATCGGGAAGCCTTGGTCAAAACTGCTACGAATGAGAGGATCTATCACAGAGAAGGTTTTACCAGAACCTGCTGCACCAATAACGGCTATTCCCCTCTGGACATTGGGAACGTACAGGGTAGAGTTGGGTGAAATTAATTGATGTAGCTTTTGAGAAAGATTTGGTTTGGTCTTCAGTAAACCTGCGGTTCGCCACTCGTTTTCAATGCGCGACCTTATTTGCTGAGGTGTGCCAATGTAAAGTGCTACGGAATTGCGTGTAGGGTTCGATATCTGCTGTTTAGCCTTACATGCAGCCAAAGATTTTTCACGACCACCGCCCCAATAACTGGTAGCAAGTTTACCTTTGCGATTCCCTCCTGAAAGCACTCGAAATATAGCAAGTGCAACAAAACAGCTTAAAAGTACCAACCCAGACTGCGATTTCATCAATTGTGCCAATCTTTCAATTTGTAGTGTCTCTACTTTGGCAGGCGGTACTTGGATAAATAAAGAGTAATTAAAACTGTGAGTATTCATCACCTGATTTTATTAAGATATCAAGTCTTATTTAGCAACCGAGAAAACTTGATTAAACCGGATAAATCCTTCACCCTGGTAACAATAATGTGTACGGGATACTATATTTTCATCGGCTGTTGGTTGCGTAACAACCAAACAAGGAAATTCATTGGCTATGGTGTCTGAAGTACGAATTACTTCTTCTTTCAGTGGTAAATGTTGATGAGCAATTAAGGAAAAGACCAACTTACCTGATTCGTGATAAACCAGATAAAGACAACCACTTATACCACAAAGTTGGGGTGAGCGATAATCAAATATATACAAATTTCCTCCACCTTGAGACGGAACTGGCATGACTTTGATGGATTTACTATCAATTCTGCTTGTGGAATTAAAAGATAATGCTTTTTTAAGTAGAAATGGAGGTGTAACTTCTTTGGCATTTTTCCATGTTGCTGTACGCCTGCTATTTGAAAGATTTGCTTTTACTAGGAATGCTATAACCAATAAGGTTAATACAGAAACACTAGCTAATAGTGCTTTATATTTGAAATATTTTAGCGTCGCCAATTTGTCCAATCTCAATTGCATATAAGATTCCAGTTGAACTTTTGAAAATATTTTGAGACAGAAAACCGCATTGTATTATGTTTTTATCTACAATCTTGGAGAAAGTTATACAGGATTATCACCGCCTAAAAGCATCCCATCAATCGCAGAGATTGAAAATATTTAGCAGATGTTCTTTTACCATATCCTTTTACTGAGATTTTTCCGTTCACATCAATAACATCAGCATCAACAGGAATATTTACCCCAGCAAAATTCATTTGAGCAGCACGTTCAATTAATCGCTCTCCTGTAAAAAGCTTTCCAGTTTTTGGGTCAATTTGTTGAGATGTGCTGTTTAGTAATGTAGTAATGTCAGCTTCAATTAAAGTCTGTTGTTCAACAGGTGAAAAATACTGCATCATGTCCTCACCAGTAACTTGTTCACCAGCATCTAATTTTGCAAGAAACTCTGCACCACCAGATTTACTTGAGATAATCTTTCGCACGTCTGGACGATATGACATAAACTGCATTGCACCCAGTCCTCGACCACAATTACCAGATGAGTCACATACATAATTACCGACTAAATTGTAATCTTTTTCGAGACTAGAAAAAGCAGAACTGAAAGCATCAATATTAGTTCCTGATGAGTGAATATTTTTGCAATCTCCTTTGATTGTAGGCAGTAAAATAGATAATTTATTTGTTAAATTAGGAGATTGTTTAAATCTAAATCCACTACTCTTTAAGCCTGTGGGTGTGGAGACTGAATTAGAGCTTTCCCCTGTAATTAAACCTAAAAATATAGATTCTTTCTCTTTGAAAGTCATGAATGGTACTGGCCCAATAAAATAGGGAGTACAGCCCAAATCTACAAAAGTTTTCCGCATACAAACTCGGAAGAATAAAGCTTGAGAAATCATGCCATCTACTTCTGAGATATCCCAAACTGCAACTTTAAAAGCATCACCAAATAGATGACGACCTGTGGGTTCTTTACCTCCATTAACTGAAGCGAGAATACCTTTACCACCCTTAACTAATTGATATTTACCACTAACCCAGGCTTTACCTGAAACCGCAGATGAACCAGATAATTCTATGTGGGCGCAATCTTTTTGACATGGTACAGCGAAGCCTTCTTTATTACTACCAGAGATTGTGCGTTTACGCTGTTGTTCGTCGGTTGCAAAAGCAATATCAACAATGCCCACATTTGCACCTACAGCATTAATCGGATTAGGAAATTGAGAAAAAGGTACATCAGCTAATCCTGGTATCTCATTAATATACACACCTTGCCATTTCTCAAATGCACCAATCGGCGTTTCTACTAAGCCAGGGATAGAATCTAAGCTGTAAGATGTCAAGTTTAAAGATGCAAACTGTAATTTTCCTAAATGGGGAGATTGTTGGAGTAAGGTTTCTATTGTTTGATTGGAATCAAAGGATGTTCCTAATTTTTGAGCTAATAAATCCAAAATAGGTTTAACTTCAGAAATTGGTGTGTTTTTTAAATCAGGAATAGCATCACTCAAACTTTCCAAAGTTTGAAACTTCATTGCGCCAAATTTATCTAAATCAACTTCACTTAAATCCAAATTAACAGTTTGGGCAATATCATTGAGTGAGAAATTTTGGAGTTTGAAAGAATCCTGAAAGTCACCTAGCATCATGTAAGAATCAGGTGTCTGACCAGCATCCCAACTCCGCGAAGGATCATATCCTAACTTTTCTACTACACCAGCAGGTGCTTGAAAAGAACCAGATTCGGCAATTGCTGGCATATTTGCAAAGGTCATTTGATTCCAATTAGGCAGACGAGTATTTTGCCAATTAATTGTAGGAATTTCAGTTGATTTTAACTGAGAGTTTGATACTCCTGACTGCGGTGATGCAACTAAAACTGCACCAGAAATCAAGATAGTCAAACTTAATCCTGAGACGAAACTAAAAGTATTCAGTAATTTCATTGTCTTAATCTCAAATACTATTGGAAGAATTGGATTGATTTACTAAACCCTGCCTTGAACTATTCATTGGAGTAGTTTTTCCCAGTTCTATCAGTCGATTAACTAACTGCAAACTAATACCAGCTTTACGAGCAGCACTGGATACTGATTCTCCTGATTTCACACTTATTAAAAAATTCGCAATTCGCTGGTACAAGCGAGATTTAGGTAAAATTAAACGTTTTTGTTGGGCAATCTCTAGCCCTCGACTCATAACCTGTAAATTTTGATATTGCGGTACTAGTTCTCTAATTTCAGGTTCTTCTGGGGTGTTAGGCGTGACCTCGATTGTGTGATATTTAGGTCGTGTATTAGCTGTAGCAACCCGAAATAAATACACTCGTCGCCCAGAGTTACCTTTTGCTACTACTGTCAGCAGGCTACTATTCATTTTCGGCAACTGCGGCATATCTATTGGGTTGATTCGTCGCAGATGTAATACTGTTGCCCCTAGAGAGTTACACTCACGTCCTAAGCCTGACAAACAACCATCAACATCAAGAGAAGCGATCGCTGGGTTATCTAACCAAACTTTCTCTACTATCTCTCCACTGGAAATAAAGGAAATATTAACTCCATACCCTGGTGACAATTCAATTAGAGGTATTTCACTTCCACTATGACCAGTGGCGGTATCTACTGAAATACGTCGCAGTCCTTGAGGAGTTTGACTGAAATCGGGGGTTTCATTAGCAACTACTGGTAGAAAGGAAGTAGCAAAAGTTAACACGGTAGAGATGGAAGCGGTTACAGTCAAATTTTGCAGAAAAACTTTCATAGGAATCATACTGAATCAGTGTTCAAAGTTGAAAAGATTGGTTGACAAATACTTGAATGTCTGAGCCTGCTCGGACGTGCCAAACTTCTTTTCGTTGTTGGATTTCTGAGAGCGATCGCTTATTGCGTTCTAAAATTTGTTCGGTAAGGGGTTCAAATCCTCCTGACAAAACTGCACCCAAGATATTGGGGCTACCTCGTCTAGTGGAAGAATAAGTTGTTGTACCACCAAAACCAGTGGAAGTTGAATATTGTTCTTCTTGAGGTTGATTGAGTACCTTTCCCACTTTAGCCAGCGAACCAACTACAAATGTTTCTGCATCGTGTGAAGCAATTTCAGCACTTTTATCATTCCACTTTGATGCCATTAATGGTCGGCCAGAATTACCGCGAATAGTAATTGTCCCCGGCGGTAACACATACTCCTTACCATCAATTACAATCTGAGTTGCTTCCAGTTGCACCAGCCCTGATTCATCAATGTTTTGTACATGAACAACAACTTGAGTACCTGTTGGTAAACTAACAAAACCATCATCTTCAGTTAGCGGTTCAACAAGCTGGACAATAAACTTGTCTGCTTGAGTTGGAGTTCCTGATTTTGCATCAGTATTATTAGTTGAATTTTGACCCCAAATTAACGGAGTAATTAACTTTCCAGATGCAGTTGCACCTACTGTTAGCTGCCTCACAGGTACATTTGTAATAATTGCATTTTCTTCTGCGTAAAGTGGTTCTGGAGAATTGGCAGTTTCAACAATTGTGTTAGCAACAGCTAAAACTGGAGTGGCACGAGGGATTGTGATTGGTGAATTTACTTGTTCATTAGTTACAGTATTTACAACACTATTATTTGGTTGTTCAGGAGTTTGGGTTGCCAATACGGTATTAGTCGCAATTTCACTACTGCCATAACTTCCCAATTGGTTGATTCTTGCCCATTGTTGTATCGGGTCAATTTGCTCTGTGCGAGGAAGTGATTCTGCCCTATTTATAGGCGGTGCTACAGGAGGGGCTACAACTCTATTAACAGAAGGTGCTGATATAGTGTTTATAGCTGGTCGAGGCCGAGAAACTGTAGCAAAACGAGGTACATAAGATTCTCTTGGTATTCCTTGACGAGGGACATAAGCAACCTGAACGGGACGAGAAACTGCTGCTGGAGGTACATCAGGCGGAGTCTGGTTGAAAGTAGCTTGTTTATTCAACTCATCCCTAGTTTGGTGATTAGGTTTGACTACAGAAGTTTTGGGACTTTTAGAACTTTCTAAAGATTTAATTTTTTCTACTTGACTTCCTATCGCCAATTCAGCTTTTAGTTTTCCTGTTTCTGCTTCTGAGGGTTTTAGATTATCTGCAAGTTCTACTTTGGGTTGAGCAGCATTTTGATCAACAATTTTGGGTGTAGCTTTTGGTCTACCGGAGATAATACTATTTAAAAAAGTAGCTCCCACACCAAAAACCACCAACAATCCTAAGCCTACTGCACCAAATTTAGAAAATGGATTACTGGCAAAGTTTTGTTGTGTTTTACCCAGTTGAGGATCATCAAATAAATCATGAGGTGCTATGACATTTTGCGGAGATATTTGAGCTTTATTTTCGATATTTTCTACATCAGAAGTTGTTTCATTTCCCGTTTCATGTACTTCTGATTGATTGGTTGAATTCATCTCAGGATACACATAACCCAGTAATCGCGCTAGACTTTCTTCATTCCAAGCATCATCAATTTGTTCATCAGATTGTTGCTCTGATTTTGGGTAAGTCGTGTTACCGTTTTCTTCCCACTCAAGAATATTTGTAGATGTTTTCCCATTTTGATACTCAGGCATTACAGATTCTCCTGTGGCAAATCTCTTATTGCATAAATTTCTAAACCGCTTGCTCTTACCTGATAAATTGCTGCTGCTAATCCATCAATTGTTGTGGGGAGTTCAGGAGCTTCAACGGCTTGTACAAAGATTTCTTTATTAAAGGGAATTACTTCTCCCAAATTATTTCGTTGGTCAAATATAGTCAGGTTAGCAATCATTTTGACTTTCCACTTACCCTCAGCGATTTTGATGGGAGGTTGGATAGAAAGCGGAACTAAAACTACTTGTGTTGTTCCCTTAAAAACTCCAGGAGGCGTGATTTCAGCTACTATTTGCAAAAATTCTTTGCGGAAGTCTTCCGATAAAGCATGAGATGCCTGCCATGCTGAAAAAGTTACTTTACCGCGTCCGTTATTTAAAGAGCGAACATCTATTCCAGGGTCAGGTTTAGGTTTGGTAGCTTCTTCTACTGTAGTTGGTGGTAGTGTTCCTGACCAATTCATCATCAAAGTCATCGTATCAGAAACAAAATGTAAAATAACTTGAGGAGTACGTTCTAAACTACCTATTGGGGCTACTTTAATTGATTTTCCTGTCTCTAATTGCACTAATGATGGCGGTGCTTTTTTACTCAATTGTGAGTAGGAACTATAGAGGAGGAATAATACAAAAAAGGTAATAAGATGTAGCCCGAAAGTACCTACAGTAAATAAGGCTAAAGTGTCACCAGTCGAAAATCTTGTGGATGCAGAATTTAAAAATCGTAATCGTTTTCTTTCTACATTTCGTGAATTTAGATGTTTATCAGAAATAGTCATAAGCTATCCCTCTATTTAATAAGTACAAGAAATAGGCAATCATGATTCAAGTTTGGAAGAACGGATATATCATTTGATTTGCCGGGATTTTTACGTGCATAAACACACGTTGGAGTATTGGTGCTTGCACAATGCGACTGATGAAGAGGAAGATAGTGATAATCCTGAGTGGGTATTTGCAGTAACGCCTATCATGCGTAAAATTTGGAATTCATGCCAACAAAGTTAGTTGATTAAAACTTTTTAACCATCCTCGTAACTACAGAAGAAAGCCCCAAACTGGCAACACTGGAGAAACTTCTAAAAATCGCCACACCGCCACCCGCAGCTAAAACAACAGATAAAATTGGCGCGAGAATACCAATAGCAAAAGCAAAAATCATGGGGTCGTTATTATCAGCATTCAGCACCATTGTGGCGACTAACCCAGAAATAATATTGAAACAAAGTTTGATCATGCCCACGGAGAAGAAGCCAGTTAACCATGCAAAAATGGCTTTTTGACCAACGGGAAGTAATGAACCTCCTACGGCTAAAGGCCCTAACAGTGCAGTCAGCAGCATGGAAACTTCAACTATCCATTGAAAAGCGATGCCAAATGCCAGTAACCAACCGCGCAAGGTTAACTGAAAAATATTGGTGTTAAAAATTTCGCCAATACCTTTTAACCAACCAGGGCGATTATCAGTTTGAGCTTCAATTTCTTGGGCTTGCCGAGAAGCATTTTGCAAACACTCAGCTTGTTGAGTCGGATCGGCGATCGCATCACACTGAACCATTAATGCTTGTATTGCATCTGCGTTACCAGTCTTGAGCATGACTTTTTGATATGCTTCTTGTAGCTGGATGGAGGAAGAAGTGGTTGTTAGTAGAGTGTTGTTGGTGTCATTAATGATGGCTCTCAATCCTTTGGTGGCGATCGCCAGGGGTTGAGCATTGTTGGCCAGCAAGACTATCACTACTATGGGCCAAATCATTTCGGAGAAGGCTTTTGAGTCATCACCATCCACCATTTCCCGCGTCCATTGGACGATAAAAATCAGCAACGTGCCAACCGCAAAGAAAACTCCGAGATTGGCGATCGCACTGTACAACCCACCGCCCAGTACGTCATCCCAAAGTTTCTCCATTGCTTGCGCGACTGCTTCACTGGCGGCTGCACCATCTTGAGTAATGGTCGAAGCTGCTTGTCCTGGATTAGCAGTTTGGGTTTGAGCTAAAGTTAATCCCCATTTCCACAATTGGAATGACATAGCGGAGTTCTCCTTGTACTAAAACAGTCGTGCTTGCGCCGCTATCCGTAAGTTGTTAAAACCTTGATCTACCGTTTGTTTTTGATGCGCTTGTTTTTGACCGTCTAAAGAACGGGAAATATTAGTCAAGTTGAGGTTAGCCAAATTTTGAGACTGCTGTAACTTGAATCCATCAGTTCGCATTGCTCCTAAAATCCCTGCGGTTTGGGTATTTTGTTGGGCAATTCGCTTCATGACATTTTGAGTGACAACTTCATCTTGAGCAGCCGTAGCATCTGTGTAAACTTGTGCAACTGAATTGTGGGTTGTTTCTACTTGCTCTTTCGTGTGTTGTTGACCTAGTTTACTGAGAGTGGTGTCCGCTTCCACACGGGTAATTTGCCGATCAATTTCATTTGTGGTTCGTTCAGCTACATTGATGGCACTATCTGAAACAGCTGCGCTATCCTCAACTTCTTCTCTGGCTTCGTTAGCATCTGGTAAGCCCAATACACCAATTGCTGTAGTAATCGCAGTTTGTAAATCTCTCCCTAAGAACTTTGTCAAAGGTTTCAGTTTTTGAGCAAGGCTGGAAGTATCTTGAGTAAAAGGATTTGATTGCTGTTGCCATTGTTCAAAGAATTTTAACGAAGCATTATCTTTGAAAATTGAAAATGCTTGAGCGTTAGTAAATCCGATTGTAGAGATGGCGATCGCTCCAATAACGGTAACTGTAGTTCGCTTAATTTTGTTCATTATCACTCCTACTTGTTTTGAGTGCTGAGTGCTGAGTCCTGAGTTTTGAGTGCTGAGTGCTGAGTCCTGAGTTTTGAGTGCTGAGTTTTGAGTGCTGAGTGCTGAGTTTTGAGTGCTGAGTCTTGAGTTTTGAGTCCTGAATTCTGAGTCTTGAGTTCGGTACTCACGACTTTTCATTTAATTTCGACCAATTGCTTGGATAACTCTGTCAAAGCCACAAATTTATCGGGATACTGAGATAAAGCCGCAGTTCTTTGCTGTTGTTCTTCAGGATTATTGGCGACTGCTGCCAATAAATTAAAAGCAGGATAGTAACGGCAGAAAGTAAAAATTCCGTTATCATCCAACAGCCATTGAGAATAAACACCTTCCTTTTTAGGGAAAAAACTTTCTGTAGCGTTGCGAGAAATGATTTCTGGCGGGTATTTCAAAATGTTCGCAAAACTATCAACAGCCGTAGGTTGGATGCGTCCAATCAGGCGAGTGGTGAGGTTTTGGAAAATCTTCGCCCCAGAAGGAGATTGAGCTATAGTATCAGGGTCTTGAGCAGATAAAATTACTCGGATTCCGGCTTTTGCTCCGTTGGCACACAGTCTACCCACTAGTGCAGCGATTGAATCGTATTCAAACAGGATAGGACTTTCATCAATAAAAAACACGCTTGCCGGGGCTGCTAATGCTCGACGCAAAGCTGCACTATATGCACTTAAGCTTAAAATTGCAGCATCGTCGTCATTGGATAAGTTACGCAGGGCAAAGATTAATAGATGTGCATCACTGCGAAAGGTGGAAGGTTTAGCTAGAGCTTGTCCTACCCTACTAGAAAGCCAAAATCGCAACCTTAACTTTATGGTTTCCAGGGCTGTTTTGATATCGCCTGTTAAAGAATCTAACTGCAACCGTTCATGAGAACAAAAACTTAAGAAGTCTTGCAGGGTAGGCATCGCCAGCCATTCTTGTGAGCCAAAACCATGAATGTAAGCGGCAGCATAGCGATCGCGTATTAATTCATCGCTGAAAAAAGCCTTTAATGCTAAAGCAATGATGGAACGTATAGCGTCGGTGAGTGTTTGCGAGACATTGGTTACACCCCGGCGCGTACCTACGACCATTGCCAGTATTGCAGTCGCCAGAAAATCTTTGTAATCCTCAAATCGTTCTTGCTGCAACTTGGTTGGTAGAGAACGTAAATTAGGCAACTCAAATAAATTACTGGATTCTTTACCAATATCGAAGTAAGCTCCATCGTTACCCATAAATTGGGTGTAATCAGTAAAGGTGCTGCGCCCATCTGGTTTGGGATAGTCCATTGCTACTACGGGCATTCCGTGCGCTAAAGCTTGGGTGATGATGCCTGATGCTAAGACGCTTTTACCTGCACGGGTGGTAGCGAATAGCCCCAAGTTCTTGTGTTGGGTGTACAAATTGAGAAATACTGGCGTTCCTCCTTCTTCCGCAATTAATTCCAAACCCTGATCATCTTTAGCTTGAGTTCGTACTAATGGCATGAACCCAGGTACTTCACCACTCAGGTAAACTAGCCTTCGGTTAAAAGGAACAGTCATCAGGCGTTCCCAAGTGATGGGAATAGTCTGCAACCACATACGCCACGGATATTCAGTTTCGCGGACTACCCAGGCTGGACGCAAAAAACAAGACTGCAAATACCGACAAGCTTCATCTAATTGTTCACGGGATGACCGATGTACCAAAAACACGACCGCAGTGTGAATAGGAACAGCACCTTCATACAGTTCTTCTTGAGCAGCAATTGACTTTTTGATATTGACTAAAGACTTAACATCAACAGAATTTTTTTCATTTGCCAAAACCGCATTTGTATTCGCCTGTTTGGTTAGACGTTGCATATTGGTTTTGACTAAAGTTTCGTTAGCCCGCATCAATTGGCAGTAAATTTCGGTGTCATACACCCGTTCTCTGGATAAAATTTCCCAGAGATAGCGCATCTGGTGTTCCTTATCTGTCCAACCACCGGGTTTATCGACAAAGGTTAGCGCGCCGATGTATTTGCCCAGTAAGTGTACCCAACGCCGATCTGCAATGGGAATTGATGATTCAGATTCCATTAACATGGAAGTAGGCGCAACTTCTGAGTAAATTTCTTCGCGTAGTCCCTCCTCATCTAAAATCAAAAGTTGGGGAATTGGTCGCGGTGGAGTTGAGTTGAAACGCTGCCAGAGAATTGCCCAAAGTTCGTCTGCATCGTAAGGGCGGATATTTAACCCCATTTTGTTGGCAAGCAATTGTTCCCAAAGTTGAAAGCCATCAGTAAAAGATGCGTGCAACAGGCGTTCAATGCGAAGAAACTGCAATTCGTTGATTTCGCCGGTGAAAGATTTCCATGAACGTTCTAGTTTTGAGAGCAATTTTTCTATGACATCGCTAGTGCCAGTGGTATCTGATTCTACTGTATAGGTACAGTACAAGCGCAGGGTCTTGGGTTTACGGATACCTAGTTTCGTTAACTCTTGGGTACGACAACGCTCTCCCATCAGAAGATATTGTAGTTCTTTGTTGGGTGAGCGATCGCTCAAGTTCTTGAGTTGTTGCTGTCGTAAACTATCGTCAGTAAACGAACTTAAATGTATGGTCAGTCGTTCACCCTCTGGCAAATCTTTCAAACCTGACTCAATAGCATCAAAAACTGGGTCAACTTGTTCAGTACGCAACGTCGAGTGAATTCCGGCGCATTCAAACCCGAAGTGAATCATAAAGTTGTTAGTACCTTTACGCAGTACGTAAGCACCAACCGAGCGTCCTTGAAGGTTAATCTGCAACATTGTGCAGAGTGCCAAAGCATCTTCTAGAGGTGTTAACCGAACTTTGCGTTCTCCATTATCAACAATGCGTTTACCAACTTTTGACTTCACTGAAATATCACCTCCTTAACCAAGAGCAGAAGCTCAAATTTCTATCCTGACTATTTTCTAAATTTCAAAACCTGAAATGGTATTCCAATTTGCGGTAGTTTGAACCTGCTTTATGAAGTAAAAAATCGTCCGAGACAGAATTTATAAAAGATAAACTCAGCTTCTCTTTTCTATTTATCAGAAGATAAAAAGGTAAAACAAGCGTGGAATTGTCGGCGTACTCCTTTGAGGAAGCAAGCTACGCTGTCTTCGTCTCGTAGAGAAATAATCCTTGTTTGTGTTATTGGGAAGGTAAAACAAGCGTGGAATGGTGGGTTAACTTCCGACTTCCGATTTCATTTATTATGTTCTGCTTCTGTCTTTCTGCTTTCTACCTTTTTTTCTAGTATTGGGCTGCAAAATTGGTTGATACAGCGTACGTACTCGCGTCCAATTAGGAGTAGCTAAAAACTTCGATAAAATTCTCCAAGCTCCGTTAGCAGTCAGCACCCACCAAGTTGACATTCCCCAAATTGCCAGAGCTAGAGTCCAAACCCAGTTAAGTCTTAAAAATCCATGAAACAAGTAATAGGAAAGTCCAGAAATTACTACCCAAGGAATTAATTGGTCTGCTGGGAATGGCCCAATGTTGGGCTGCTTACCAATAGTCGCGTTAACAGTGCGTGCTTTGGATTTAGTATCATTCATTTTCGACCTCAAGTAGTCGTACCACCACTGCCAATAATTAAATTCGCCAATATATCACCCACAGTCACCGCGATGAGAATAATCATTGGTGTTCGGGCTAAATTCTGCCAATCTTCGTCTTGGCGAGCTGATTGTATGACTCTTACTAAAGAAATTCCCAAGTAAATCAAAAACAAGCCCCGCAGTACGTTAAATACTAGAGGAATAGCTTCACCAGCACCCGAAAAGTTGGATGTCATCCAAGTTTGTGCATTTTGAAAGAACTGTGCTTTTGCGGGAGTTGATAAAGCATCTAACAATGAAAAAGTTCCGAGCGTTATCAATGCAGGCGTAGTGAATTTATAGCGTCGATTTAACTTAGTAACAAAATTCAGCAGCCCATTTAATTCACGCCGCCAAATAATTACTGCTGTCCCTAATGTTGTCAAAGCGAATGTTAAACAACTTAAGGGACTGTGGTTGATGATGATATCCACAACCATTACTACATTTGTAGTAATTACTAAGGGATATAGATTAGAGGAATGCTTATGATTGTAGAGTTCTGGATACAGCTTGATTGAAGACATAGAAAATTACAACAACTAAGTTTCCTATATCTTTAATAACTTGTAGACATCTTAATGCTAATCGACCAAGTGTAAGAAACTAATCTCTTGTTACTTTACAGAAATTTCTTTATATTTCCAGAAAATTTTATTACTAGATTTAATTTTTAATTGTGTAAGCATACATAAAATATATGATTCTATGTATTCCTAAGATTAGGCTTAATCAGCAATAAATGTAATTATACTTAAATCTATATTTTTAAATAATACAGAGTTTTTGCGTAGTCTACACAAAAACGTAACTCTACCAATAGATAGAGAACATCCATAAGACTATCCAGTTGAGCTAACGGGACTTAAACATTTTTGAGGCATAAACAAGTCTCAAACCCATGCAGAGCAAAGAAAATACACCAAACATTCAAAAATGATTGAAGCCTAACTTTCTATAAATTGGCAAAATTACTACCTGCACATGAGCAAAAGCCAACTTTAGGAACACCAAAAGCTAGTGCAAGTTTCTTGCACGCCAAGATTTAACAGAGATGTGTATGAGGTAATACCTAACATCGACTTTACCTAATTCTTTATTGTCTGGTTATTGGCTATTGCAAAAAACATCTGTTGTCATCCTGTAAAAGAATGACCATTGGGATAAAATTTCACTCCTGAGCAAGAAGCTCTTCAATTTGAGCTAAGAGTGCTTCTAGATGATTCCACTTGTGGTGGTCTTCCCAAACTCGTGTTTGCTTAACTCGGCGGATTGTTCCCTCTAAACGCTCTTTTCGCTCGTTAGTATCAGAGGTTGGAAGTTGAGCTTTGAGCCGCGATTGAATTTGAGTTAGAGAAAGATTTTCACTAATGGCAGCTTTCAGTAGTTCCTGACGTAGAGTTTCATCTTTGAGGCGAGCAATTACTTTGGCTTTTGTATAAGCGATCTTTCCTTGACGCAACTCTGCCAACACATCATCAGGCAGGTTGAGTAACGGTAAACGATTTTTCACAAAGGATTCCCATGTCATTAGCCCCAAACTGGTGAAGGTTTCTTCAACTAATTGAGCTTCTGGGTTAGGCATAACGTTATGCCTAAATTCATCATTTTTATCTGCTGCGTTCTTCATTTTATAAAGCAAAGGAGTTATATCGTCAACATTACCCCCCAAACGCAGTGCTAAAAGTTGTAAGATTCCTTCTGTTTCTTCTACCGGGTTCAAATCTTCACGGCAGAGGTTTTCAATTAGAGAAAGCTGCATAGCTTCCTCATCGTTTAGTTCTCGGATAACAACTGGCACTTCAGTTAAATTAACCTCTTTCGCTGCTCGATAGCGTCTTTCGCCAGCTACTAGCTCGTATTTGTTATCTGGGAGCAGACGAACCAAAAGCGGTTGTAGAATTCCGTGCTGTCGCACTGATTCTACTAATTCTTGCATAGCTTGGGGATCAAAGTAACGCCTGGGCTGCTGTGGTGGTAAACAGATTGCTTCGATAGAAACTATTTCTGCTACTGGTTGAGATTCTCCAAACAGAATATCTAAAGTCTTCATTTGTTGATAAGGGCGATCGCGCCTGCTACTCATGACAGTTTCTCCAAGCTTTTAGCAATTTGTTTGAGTATAGGCACAGCAGGATTTTTTCGGTTATATACAGCCAAAGGTACATGGTCTTCCGATGCGTCGGCAAAGGCGGTAGAACGGGGTATTGCTGGATAAACAACACCTACTTTCGCTAATTGCTGCTGTATTGCTTCTAAAGTACGAGCATCTTGAACGTTCCGACCATCGTACATAGTAGGGATAAACCCAGCGATCGCCAGTTTCCGATTAGGACGCGATCTCACCCGTGCTACCGTACTCAACAATAATTCAGTACCACAAAATGCCTTGTATTGAGTTTGAATTGGGACAAGCACATGAGTTGCTGCCACTAAGCTGATATAACTTAAAAGCCCCAAACTAGGTGGACAGTCTATGAGGATGAAATCGTATTGGCTAATTACTGGCTCTAAAGCGTCCTTGAGCCGGATATCCCGCATATCCGCCATTACCAGTTCTAATTCAGCAGCACTCAAGTTGATATTGGCAGGAACTAAATCGACCCCATGAATTTTAGAGTGAATAGGTAGAGGTGAAGAATGCAAAATCGCATCATAAACAGTCTGCTTGAGTGAAGTAGGGTCTACACCCATGAAAGTAGTTAATGAACCTTGAGGGTCCATATCTATCAAAAGCACTTGGTTTTTAAGCTCTTGCAGATGGTAGGCGAGGTTCATGGCTAGACTCGATTTACCTACACCGCCAGATTGATTAAATAGTGTAATTATCCGATTCAATTGAATTTTCCCCGACAAAACAGTATTTACGTAAAAGATAAAGTGCTTAGTACAACAATAAAGCCCTTTGTTAACTAATGAATAACGGTTGTGTGAGAAAAGTCATTTAAGTACAGAAAATCAATCTTACATCAGACTTTTGTTGTAACCATAGCAACAACCTGGGCAATAAAAAGGAGTCAGAATACAGGAGTCAGAATACAGAATACTCTACCCGTAAAGGGATAGAGTTTTAATTAGGAAGAATATTTTGATTTTTTTTCGCCCACTAGGGACGTTAGCGTAGCGGGACGTAGTACGCTTTTAAACCAATATTCGCCACCTAGTTGGACTCCAATTCATGCTGATTTCTGACTCCTGATTTCTGAATTCTGTTCGATAAATTATATTTAGCTGCACCACTGTTAAACTACTGTTGGGTGCAGATATTCTCTGAGATTCAACACAAGGTCTGTTATCCTCATTTGCACTCAGCTAGTGACTGTTAATCAGTAGATGAGGCTTCTTACAAAATCAAACTAGACTAAAATTTTGCTTCTACACTTACTTTATAAGTGTTTCATCAATTAGGTTTTTATTCAACTGATTCAGCGATAAGCTCCCATCACCGTAGGCGATGGCGTTCCGCCCACCATCGGTGATCGCAACGCTCAATATTGTTTATTAACCTGATTCAGTATCCTTCTAATAAGCAATTCTCAAGCTGTGGAGCTAACTTATAAAACTTTAAGTAACTGCATTGTATCTGTAGCCTCACGACTGTTATTCAAAAAAATATCTGCAATTAGCTTTAAAACTTCAGCTTGTTCTTCAGGAGGTGCTTGAGCAATTAGCGATCGCAAGCTAGTTCCAGGCTTTTGACCAAACAACTCAGATAAGTACCACACCCTAGCTTCTACTGGAACAGCTAAAAGTAAAGCTATCAGTTTTGATGCTCCTAAATCCGCCTTCCCTCGGCGAAAGCGGGACAACATGACCTCAGAAACTTTAGCCTGTTCAGCAGTTGTTTTCGCTTCTAAATGGAAACGATTCATCATCTCATCGAATAACTGCTGATAGCGTTGAGTTTTTTCTGATACAAAACTTTGCATTGCTTTGTTAATTATACTTAAGTTTAACGGTTATACTATTTGATGTTTGATGAAATAACAACTCTCATGTATTTACTTATCTTACCAAACTCTTGCTAGGAGTGCGTTTTCTTAGAGATATCTTTAATCTTTAAACCACTAGCATAACCATCAAATGAACGCCTTGTCACGACTGAATATAAAAATTCGTTGACGAAAGGTTAATGATTGACATCTCCAAAATCAGCCTTTATCCAACAGATAAAGGTGAAATTTCTTCTTGCCATTTGAATTACTAGAACTGTGACACAACAAACTTCAAAAATTCAGGGACGTTTCTACCCACTTCAGCATGAAGAATGGCTGAAAGCCTGCCGTGAACTTACACCAGCACAAAGAGATGTCCTCTACTACATCCGAACCATTGACCCTTATAACCAAGGGATTGACATTAATGCTGCCGAGGTAGCCCGTCAGCTATCAGCACCAGAGAGAATAGTCCACAGGCAAACTGTAAGCCGCGCTCTCAAGGAATTAGACGCAAAGGGATTCATTGATCTAGAGCTATTACAAGTCAGAACCAAAGTGAGGCCAAAGGGATTATGGTGCAATGACATACCCGAATTTATGGGAGACACCGATGGTGTAGCGACACACCCAAGGTGTGATGACGCACCAATGGTGTGTGGAGACACCGATGGTGTAGCGACACACCCAAGGTGTGATGACACACCGAGCGCGATCGCTACGCACCATGCGCGATCGTCACGCACCACGGTGGATCATGACGCACCATGCGCGATCGCTACGCACCATGCGGAGTCTGAAAGCCTTATGGAGAAAGAACTTCAAAACCCTAAGATTAATAAGAAGTATTTAGAATTTATAAAGACTCTCTCAGAGGACGAGCGAGCGAATTTTTTGAACTTCTGTGAGCAATTAACTGCAAATCTCAGTCAACCAGTCAACGACATTGAAGCTTGGTTGGCTCATCAGAATAAGGCTGGACAAAATCGCTGGGAAGTTTATTACAAGAAATTCTTGGCTTGGCAAGAAACACAATCCAAAAAATCTCAAAGCAGCCGCAGTAGTCAAATGATGAAAAAGTTTCAGGAAGAAATTGAGCAACAGAGACAGCAAGCTATGGAAAATTACGGCAAACAAACATAAATCAGTGACTAACCCAGAAAATTCAAGATAGAAAAACAGCTTGAGTGGCCTAATATCAAATCCAGAAGTAAGAGGTAGAGTAAGTGATCGCCTCATGGCAAAAGTTTTATCCAATGAAATTGAAATCTCAAATTGCTTATGGCTGAAGAACTAAGTTTTCAAGGGTTAGGTAATAACCGCCTACCACCCCAAAACATTGAAGCGGAAGAGGCGATTTTGGGCGGAATCATGCTAGACCCAGAAGCAATCAGCAGGATTTGCGATCGTCTAATTCCAGAAGCCTTTTACATCACCGCCCACAAAGATATTTATCAAGCAGCACTGCGTCTTTTCAGCCAAAGTAAACCAACCGACTTGCTTACAGTCACTAACTGGCTTACTGACCACGACTTGTTAACTCGCATTGGTGGGAGAAATAAATTAGCAACTTTGGTAGACCGCACAGTGTCAGCAATTAACATTGACGCTTTAGCAGGACTAGTAATGGAAAAATACCTGCGGCGACAGTTAATTAAAGCTGGCAATGAAATTGTGCATCTAGGTTATGAGACTGAAAAAGATTTACCAATTGTCTTAGATCAGGCAGAGCAAAAGGTTTTTCAGCTATCTAATCAAACTATTACTTCCAACACAGAACACAACAGCACGATTAATATTGCTGCTTATGAGGAGTTAGATTCCGATAATCCCATCTACCCCACAGGACTTCATGAACTTGATAATTTAATGCTGGGATTTGAAGATGGCACACTTACCATAGTCGGAGGTAGGCCATCAATGGGAAAATCTTTTATCGCGCTGTTTCTGGCACTCCAAATGATACTGCTCCACAATTTACCTGTGGCTATCTTCTCCCTGGAGATGACAAAAAAGCAGTTGGAGTACAGATTATGGAGTTTAATGAGTGTCACAGATGCTTACAAGCATTTAGATTTAATACCACTGAGGAGCGATCGCATCCGCAGACATCGCTCAGGTAATCAACCTTTAGAAGACTGGGAATTCGCCAGCATTGCCAAAATTGTAGGGATTGCCTCAGAATTGCCACTATACATGAATGATTCAAGGGGCATTACTGTTTCGGGAATTGCTTCGGAATGCCGTCAAGTAAAAGCCAAGGAAGGAAAATTGGGGTTGGTGATAGTCGATTACTTGCAAATGATGGCAGAAGACTCTGGAGGCAACCGCAGTTATGAACTAGGAGATGTGGCCAGGGGACTTTACAAAATGGCCGGTGACTTAAACGTCCCCGTCTTAGCACTGTCTCAAATATCTAGAGGAGTAGAAAGTAGGCAGAATAAACGTCCGATGATGAGTGATCTTAGCCAGTCAGGAATTTTAGAAATGGTTGCAGACAATATTATTCTCGCTTACAGGGATGAGTACTATAACCCAGATACTACAGACCCAGGAATTCTAGAACTAATCATGGCGAAGTCACGGCATGGTGATACTGGCACAGCAGCCGTTTTCTTTGACAAGACCTATGGAGTTCTCAAAAACCTTGATTCATATTCAAGAGTGCTAAGTACTGAGTAACCCGATAGATAAATCTAGGAGATTGAACTAAAGACGTATTATTTCTTGCGGTACGCATCTCTAAATAAATATTTTTTTATTTTTCTATACCCAGAGTCTTAAGGCTATCACTGCTGCTGCAAATTGGCACGTATTTTTTCAAGAAATGTTGAGTGTTTTAAAATTAGAAATCATGCGATAACGTAACAAAGAAAAGAAGTAATTCATACAGTAAGAAAAAGTTTCTACATTGTAAGTGGAGACGCAGAGATTACGCCATTTTTTTATAAGTTTTAACGGTTTCCATTAATTCGCCTCCACATTGTAAGTGGAGACAAAACCCTTCATGATGGCTGATACCCGCCTTTCTGCTGTTTCCATTAATTCGCCTCCACATTGTAAGTGGAGACGCGGATCAAGTCTTGCGTGGGGATGTTTTGGCTGTTTCCATTAATTCGCCTCCACATTGTAAGTGGAGACATTCGCCGCCTTCTAGGTACTCGTCAAACTCCCCTTGATGTTTCCATTAATTCGCCTCCACATTGTAAGTGGAGACTTCAGTTTCCCGCACAGACACCACGGTAGTTTATTTGAGTGTTTCCATTAATTCGCCTCCACATTGTAAGTGGAGACCCAACGAAAAATTAAACTCACATAAATAGTTTCACTGTTTCCATTAATTCGCCTCCACATTGTAAGTGGAGACCTGAAGAAATCCAACAGTTAATCACTAGCACTCTTGAGTTTCCATTAATTCGCCTCCACATTGTAAGTGGAGACTTACCAAAATACGGGGATGCTGTTGGTACTCAGGGTTTCCATTAATTCGCCTCCACATTGTAAGTGGAGACCTAGCAGCAGCAACACCAACCGCGTCAGTTTCATCGTTTCCATTAATTCGCCTCCACATTGTAAGTGGAGACGTTGGCGCTTAGAGGGGAGCAATGATTTTTCTGTTTCCATTAATTCGCCTCCACATTGTAAGTGGAGACCAATTAAAGCAGCCGGGAAAATTCTCTGGGCTTTCTGTTTCCATTAATTCGCCTCCACATTGTAAGTGGAGACATTATTTGGGCTGGGATGAATTCAGGCAACGTGTTTCCATTAATTCGCCTCCACATTGTAAGTGGAGACCCAATATTGCATCGGGGTCTTCTGATAAAATACTTCTGTTTCCATTAATTCGCCTCCACATTGTAAGTGGAGACATTTTGCTGATGGCAGCAGTGGAGGAATTATTGGTTTCCATTAATTCGCCTCCACATTGTAAGTGGAGACAAGATATTCAAAATCACTTCAATAGAAATCCACTGTTTCCATTAATTCGCCTCCACATTGTAAGTGGAGACTTAGTCTTGTCGGCGCACAAGGTTCAGGTAAAACGTTTCCATTAATTCGCCTCCACATTGTAAGTGGAGACTGCCGGGGCTTGAAAGCCTTGTGATGAAGGACTTACAGCGCCTGTTTTCGTCAACCTCACTTAAAAGTACTGTTTCAACCATCGTCTGTCAAGTTTTTAATTGAATAAAAATACTGCAAAAGTATATGGGGCAATCATTTCCAGATTTTCGTCGATCTCATTTTTAAGGGAATCGCTCAAAGGCTTTTGTACCAGAGGTTTCACCCTAAAATTTAGATGACTCCAAAAAACACCTATAGATCCGCGAAAATTTCCTTTGACTTTTGACGTTTTACCAACGGATCTGTCTGTCCCTGACAAATCCAAGCTCCCCAATAAAAAGGATGTTTTAGGGGTGTGTCATCTTCTTGACAATTAATTTTACTATCTACAGTTAATTCTTGCACATCTAACAATGTCTTTAATACTTCCAAACCTAAAGCAGACTGCTGCAATTCTTTAACTGTGATTTTTCGGATATAATTTTGAGCATCTTGTAACGCTTGTACACGACCCATCGCAGACTGCAAGTTATCAAAAAAACGCTCCATGAGTAAAGCAGTCACTTTATCAGGAACTGGCCATAAGCTCATCACCAGAGTTTTTGTACCCGCCACTGCAAAAGCGCGACGTAATCCAAATACACCTTCGCCAATTTTAATATCTCCTCTAGCAGTATCGCAGGCAGAAAGAACCGTTAATTCATTTGCCCACAAATCCAAACTGGCAATATCTTGAGAAAACACAAAACCTTTACCAGCATTTTTGGGGAGATTTCCCCCAGATAACCAAGTGTTAGCACCTGCTAAGGCTAATCCAGAACGCATCATGGGATTTTCCACCTCATTTATTCGCAGGCGTTCCATGCTCAACAGATGACGCTGATTATTTACTGGTTTTGACTCAGAGTTAGGTAAAAATAAGCCGTGAGTAGCAATCAGCATAATATTAGGACATAGGCTGGTTGTCAAACGTGTTTCTAGCGCGTCTGCACCTAAATGTAATTGTGCATCTGGAAGTTTTTTCGCCACACTCTCGCCTAAAAACCGTGTACCAGGAGCGCGAAGCAATTTTGTTCCTGTCAGCAAATCGTTGAGCAAACTTTTTTCCCGCTCCCCAGTCCCCAGTCCCCAATTCCCAGTCCCGCTTAAATCAAAATCAGGATCAGCAATAATTAGTGGTGCAGAGATAGAGTTTGTGGGCGACTGAACTTGAGGACGGAGAATTTCTCTGGCAGTACTGAGATAACTGATAGTATACTCATCCATTAATAGACGTGATCCTGCAACATCAACAGGTAATATCTGAAATGGCACTAAGTTTAAGTTACTATCAGGTGCAATAATGAGATGTCTGCAACCTTGCACTAAATCACGAATGGGTGCAAACAGTGCTTGACTAAGTTGAATCGCTGCTATGGGGTGATAGGGTTTAATTTGTAGCTTTGGGGTTTGACTATTTTTACTCCAAGCTAACGTTGGCTGAGTGTAGTCGGATGCTTGTAAGCGAAACTCCTGAATCAGTTGATCAATGGTTGCAGCTGCTTCTAAGTCTACCATCTGTACTGTATCTGGTTGTCCAGCTCTGAAAACAAAGACTAAGTACCGGGATGGATACCATTGAGTTTCACCGTTTGCGGCAATTGCTGGAAAATCAAACACATCGAAGCGGACAAATTCTAGCAAAATTGAGTTAGGTGGTAATACTTTGGCGATCGCCTGACGATCAAAGTTTAGCTCAGATAATTGAATTTCTGGTACTTGCAGTGCTAGTTGTTTTTGCAAGTAATTATATTGAGCTTGTAATCGGGCTAAATTTTCCCGGTAATTTGGCAACTCCTGGACTCTCATAGCTCCAGTTTGAGGAACAGAAAAAGTTAATTGGATTAGTTGGGTATTTAAATCACGTAACTGACTCAGCTGGGCTTGTAGTTGGGGATAGCGTCCACTATAGAGTGCAGCGTTTTGAGCTGCTAGGGCTGATGCAGTCAGGGCTTTACGTTGGAGAATAAAATCAAATGCTGCAAGTTTAGAACTGTCTGAGTGAGATAAGTGACCATATACTAGAGAAAGGAATAAGTCGAAATCTTTGCGGATTTTTTGGGGAGCATCCACTTTTGGAAGATATACAGGTTCTGGGAGAATATAACAACAGATAAAACAGTGTGGATGACTTACCATGAACCAGGATAAACAAGAAAGAATCAAAGCCTGTTTACAAGAATTGTCAACACTACTGTATGAAGAAGCAGATAAAAGTAAGCTGACAGACCTCGAAAGTATAGAAAAAACAGTTCGGAGTCAAATATTAGAACTAGTCAGTCCAGAAATAGCCCTTTTTTTATCGAACAAAAAACTGGAACAAAAGTAGGTAAAACCAGGAAAATTAAAAGCTTAGTGGGGGAACTGACTCTTAAAGCCAAACAGTTACAGAAACTGGGTTTGAAGCCAAGAACCCGGTTAAGTCCATTACTTCAAAAGTGTTGTTTAAGGCTGTCAGCTAACGAATCATACCAAAAAGCAGAAATTGAAGTTGAGGCATTGACAGGAGTCAAAGTGGGTCACTCAACGCAACAAAAATTAGTGCTGTCACAAGATTTTCAACTACCATTTGCAAAACAAGCAGTTTCAGAAGTCAGTGTAGATGGAGGAAAAGTCCGACTCAGAGGTAAACCGAAAGCAGGCTGTTACTGGCGAGACTATAAAACCGTTCGTCTGCAAGGGATTTACTATGGTGCGTTTTTTGATGACAACCAATCATTAGTTGATTATGTCAATAGCCAACGTCTGGTTAACCCGTTAGTGTGCTTGGGGGATGGTCATGATGGCGTGTGGAATCTAGTCAAAGAGTTTGGTAAAACAGAAAATTTTGAGCGTTGGGAAATCTTGGATTGGTATCACCTCAAAGAAAATCTCTATAAAGTTGGTGGTTCTTTAAAACGGCTTAAAGCTGCTGAAACGCTGTTATGGCAAGGTCAGATAGAAGAAACTCAAGCTTTATTTCTTCATTGCCGAGGTAAACAAGCGAAGAACTTCATTGCTTATCTTGAAAAACATCGCTCTCGTCTTGTCAATTATGCCTATTACCAGGCTGAACAACTTTGTTCTATTGGTTCTGGCGCAGTTGAATCTGCTATTAAACAAATTGGTGCGAGGATTAAAATTTCTGGCGCACAGTGGAATGTTGATAGTGTTAATCACATCCTCTCTATTCGTTGTGCTTATCTCAATGGTTTATTAGCTATTTGAGTCTTTCTGCCAAAAGTGGATGCTCCCGTTGTATTTCCCTCTAGAAGAAGCCTTTCTGGATTGTAGCTATGCTTATCGTCCAGGGCGGAATATTCAACAAGCAGTACAACAGCTTTTCTCTTATTATCAGTATCGTCCGACTTGGATTATCAAGGCTGATATTGCCCAGTTTTTTGATAATTTGTCCTTGGCATTACTGTTAACTAATCTAGAAGCTTTGCATCTAGAAAGCGGAATCTTGCAGTTGCTAGAACAGCAAATTAAAGCGGGAATGATTATTTCCGGCAAGTACATTAATTTCGGTAAAGGTGTATTGCAAGGTGGCATACTTTCTGGAGCATTAGCTAATCTATACCTCACAAGTTTTGACAGAAAATGCCTGAGCAATAATATTCATTTAGTCAGGTATGGTGATGATTTTGCTGTCGCTTGTAGCAGTTGGCAGGAAGCTAACCGTATCCTTGATAAAATTATCGCTTGGTTGGGAGAACTTTATCTCACATTGCAACCGGAAAAAACACAGATTTTTCTACCCCAACAAGAGTTTATATTTTTAGGCTATCGCTTTGCAAATGGCAAAGTTTATGCACCACCACCTCCACAACCCAAGCCGGAGGGAGAACACCCGTGACAGGTTAAGAAAAAGTGTATTTTGTCAATCAGCTAAAATACTCAAAAAGCTGTTGATGAAAATGATAATCGTAGTGGGGGTGGGGTCAGGAGGCGAGCGTCGCTCGCCTCCTGACCCCATATTTGATTATCATTATCAAATAAGTTTTTGATAGGGCTAATTTTCTGCAAAAACAAAAGTGTTACAACAAAATAATTTTGTCAGCAGTGGGCAACATTGTTATGTAAATTCAAGGATTAATCTTGGTAATGAAAACTTTGGTCTACCGCTATGCCCAAGCGACAAAAACAAAACTCCGACCACACACACAAACATAATACCCCTACTATAGATAATGAAATAATTTCTCAGCAATTAAAATCTTTACTAACTCCAGCTATCTTTGCTCAAGAAAAATACTACAAGCAGTTAGGACTCCGAGATAGAATTATCAATCTATCTTTCATGCTCAGTGCAGTATTAACTTTATTATGGCGGCAAGTTCCCGGAGTACAAGAATTAACAAAGCTTTTAGCGAGAGAAGATGTCCTATGGTGTCGTGCCACGCAGGTTGCTCAACAATCTCTATCACAAAGATTTTTAGTATTTCCCGCCGAATTATTTGAGCGAGTCTTTAAAGATTTATTACCTCAATTACAATTCAATTGGCAGCAAAGGGTGAAAAGACCACTACCAGATAGTGTTAAGTATGCTCTGCATAACTTTGACAGAATTTGGATAGCTGATGGCTCTACATTAGAAGCTTTGTTCCGTAAGCTCAAAAGCCTGGAAGATGCTAAAATAGGTCAATTAGCGGGTAAGATTTGTACAGTTATTGATTTGGTAACTCGTTTACCTATAGAAATTTGGTTTCATCCTAACCCCGCCGCATCCGAGACTAATTTTGAAGTCCCATTGCTGAATTTATTAACTGAATCGACTCTCATTTTACTTGATAGAGGTTTCTATCACTTCCTCTTCTTTCAACAACTTATTGACCGAAATATTCATTTTATTACCCGTTTAAAAGCTAAAGCATCTATTAAATACTTAAAAATATTTAGTTACGACTATAATGTTAAAGACCGATTGATTCAACTTGGTACTGGGCGTGGTGGCGCACCTATTCTTACTTTACGTTTAATTGAAATTAAGTTTGGGCAAACTGTTTATTCTTATATTACTTCTGTTCTTGATCCAGAAGTTTTACCTCCCTATGTCGTCGCTGATTTATACCGCCGTAGATGGAGAATTGAAGAGGCTTTTCACACCGTAAAACGATTACTTGGTTTATCTTATTTATGGACGGGTTCTATTAATGGTATCAAGTTACAAGTCTGGGCAACTTGGTTATTTTATGCTGTGTTAGTCGATTTGGGTGATGCTGTTGCTGATGAATTATCTTTACCTTTTGACCGCATTTCTTTGGAAATGATTTATCGCGGACTTTATCATTTTAGCGTTGCCCATGACAAAGGCAACGCTGATGATCCGATTAAATATTTTGCTGCTCCTGAAAATCAAGATTTAGGTGTAGTCAAATCTCTACGAAAGCCTGTCCCCAATCTGGATCTAGCCCCTTTTTTTGCACCCCCTTGACAAATGTGCAATTCTCTTAACCTGTCACGGATGGAGGGAGAATGGTTAACTAATGCTTCGGGTACGCCTTATTTTCGTCCCAAAGAACGTCCATTTAAATTTGTCTCTCGTCCACCAAAGGCTTGTGATATCAGCAAGCCAGTAAGTTTTCCTCGCGCACCCATATCTCATTTTTGGCAGGAATCTATGACTACGCTATATATAACGGATCAAGGGGCTTATTTGAGTGCAAAAAACCAACAGTTCCAGGTTTTTTATCAACATGAATTAAGGATTAAAATCCCTATTGTGCGAGTGACGAATATTGTCTTGTTTGGTTGTTGCAATGTTTCTCATGGTGCTGTGAGTGTAGCATTACAGCGCCGGATTCCGATTATGTATTTGTCGCAGAAGGGGAGATATTTTGGGAGGTTGCAAGCGGAAGGAATGGCGAAGGTGGAATATTTAGCACGTCAAGTTGAATGTTCGCAAAATTCTGAGTTTACTAGGAAGCAAGCTGAGGCTATTGTCCGAGCTAAATTGCATAATTCAAGAATTATGTTGATGCGATTAAATCGTCGGGTGAAGTCTGATAAGGCGACTAAAGCCATTAGTCAACTGGAATTGTTTATGGAGAAACTACCATTTGCTGAAGATGTCAATATGTTGCGTGGCTATGAAGGGATAGCCGCAACAACGTATTTTCAAGCTTTAGGTTCATTGGTGACAGGGGAATTTGTGTTTGAGAAGCGTACTAAACGACCACCTACTGATCCCATTAATAGTATGTTAAGTTTGGGGTATACATTATTAAGTCAAAATGTTCACTCGTTAATCCAGGTATTAGGCTTACATACTCATTTTGGTAACTTGCACGTACCTCGTGACAATCATCCAGCTTTGGTATCTGACTTAATGGAGGAGTTTCGAGCTTTGGTTGTTGATTCTCTGGTAATATATTTGACTAACAAAAACATTTTTACCATAGAGGATTTTACCTCTCCTGATGAACGTGGTGGTGTTTATTTTCAACCTCATGCACTCAAAAAATTTCTCAAACACTGGGAGGAAAGATTACAAACAGAAATTACACATCCACACACAGACTGTAAAGTACCTTACCGTCGTTGTATTGAGTTACAGGTACGGGAGTATATTGCTTGTTTGATGGGTGAAGTTGAAGTGTATCGCCCAATGATTTGGAAATTATAATACTTTAGTAATTGCCTGATAGTGGTTTTTGGGGCAAAAGTAAAATCGCTGAAACCCTGATTGTTTCGTAGAATGCCCCAAATTACCTTCCTATTATGGGTTAGAGCTTGGTCAATATCCATCTTATTAAGAAAGTATCTCATTTATTAGGCATAAATTTGACAACCCCCAAAAAACTGCTGTAGAATCGCCTCTAGGTAAAGCTTTCACGAGCTAGCCCTTTAAACTTCTTCGGAAGTTGAATTAATGGAAACGCTCTCAGAGGAGAGCCTTTAATTGGAAATGAACCTAAACTTTAAACTTCTTCGGAAGTTGAATTAATGGAAACACAGGTGTTACCCTCTAGGGTGGGTTTATCTCCTAAAAGCTTTAAACTTCTTCGGAAGTTGAATTAATGGAAACTTTTGCAACTTGGTCTAAGGGAACCCCAAAAAACAGGGACTTTAAACTTCTTCGGAAGTTGAATTAATGGAAACTCAGAAGAACCTTTTCTACCATTTGGCTGAGGGAGCACTTTAAACTTCTTCGGAAGTTGAATTAATGGAAACATGTGATCTCCTTGTGAATATGTCATAAAAGCACCTCGCTTTAAACTTCTTCGGAAGTTGAATTAATGGAAACAGACCGCCTCTTCGATAATCAACATTAGGCTGTAGACCTTTAAACTTCTTCGGAAGTTGAATTAATGGAAACGGCAATTGCTGCCGCAATTATTAATCCAAACATTTCTTTAAACTTCTTCGGAAGTTGAATTAATGGAAACTTTAGATCTTCAGCAATTCCAATCATGTTTTGTACAACTTTAAACTTCTTCGGAAGTTGAATTAATGGAAACAACCCAGCAGGAACAGACAAGGTAGCAGTGCCTGTGCTTTAAACTTCTTCGGAAGTTGAATTAATGGAAACTTTTTACAAGGATCCTCGGTGAACTCGCCGCAGAAGCTTTAAACTTCTTCGGAAGTTGAATTAATGGAAACCATCACGGCGGTCGTTAATGCCAAGAGTAGCATTGCACTTTAAACTTCTTCGGAAGTTGAATTAATGGAAACTGCGCTGCATCGTAATCGCGGTATAATCCGCAATTTTTCTTTAAACTTCTTCGGAAGTTGAATTAATGGAAACGCCCAGTTCATTGCTACGTGCAGTGTTGGTATATCAAACCCTTTAAACTTCTTCGGAAGTTGAATTAATGGAAACTCCTCCACGCGAGATAATTTTAAATCTCGACTACCATCTTTAAACTTCTTCGGAAGTTGAATTAATGGAAACCCGCCGGCTATCCCGGCAGTAGCGGAAAAAAGTAAACTTTAAACTTCTTCGGAAGTTGAATTAATGGAAACCCCCAAGAACCCTCCAAACGATTTTTTAGAGAAATCTTTAAACTTCTTCGGAAGTTGAATTAATGGAAACGCAGCTGCAACTGGGGCTGCGCCCGTAACCAGCAAAACTTTAAACTTCTTCGGAAGTTGAATTAATGGAAACCTCCCACCAAAAGGGTCACCCCGGTAACCATTGTGGCAGCTTTAAACTTCTTCGGAAGTTGAATTAATGGAAACAGCTTGATCTTCTTTTCGTTGCACCGCAGCGGCAACGACTTTAAACTTCTTCGGAAGTTGAATTAATGGAAACTTGTTTTTAGTGCGCTATTTGCAACTTTAAGTAAAAAATCTTTAAACTTCTTCGGAAGTTGAATTAATGGAAACTACACTGCATTCTGGAAAAAAATAGACGCTAATCCAACAACTTTAAACTTCTTCGGAAGTTGAATTAATGGAAACCTCCCACCACAAGGATCGCTCCGGCGACCATTGTGAGAGCTTTAAACTTCTTCGGAAGTTGAATTAATGGAAACTATAGCGCCATCGATACCGACCGCAGCGGCCCCGACTTTAAACTTCTTCGGAAGTTGAATTAATGGAAACAGGGTTGTTGGCAAAGTACCCTTCCAACTGAGCGGTTAATCTTTAAACTTCTTCGGAAGTTGAATTAATGGAAACCTAGTTGCTTCAAAGCTGTGAGAATTTCATTCGAGTTGAGTTTATCAACAACTTGAGAAAAATAAAAAATATCCCCGATTTCTTCAAGAAATCGGGGATATCAAGCTGAATAATTCTGAAAAATCAAATTGATGGCTGATTTAACCAAGCGATTAAATCAGGTAGTGATGAAAATCTGAGAATAGCTCTACCTAATGCTTCTAACTGTTCCTTATTTAACACTTGTACTTGCTCAATAATTGATGAATCAATTTCACCAAAGCGTTCATCAAGTAAAAGCCGACAAAATTTCAGTGCTTCTTCTTGTTCACCCCGTTGTTCACCGCGTTGTTCACCAAGTCTTTCACCCTTCTCCAAAATATATTGATAAATCACCGATTCTTGCATAGTCTCCTCCCGTAATAATTGCAGAATCAAATCTCGCTCAAACTTTAACCCCGCCAATATTTCTGTGTATGCAGTCGTATTTTGTCTAGTCTCAATATCTGGAATTTTAGCAAGACTTTGAGCAACTTGCGATAATAGCGCTGGGGCTGAATCCGTTTTTGTTAATGGTGCTAACGGTAATAACCCCACATTATTCAGAAATAATGCTGAATCTTGCTCCCACATCCGGATAACTTGATAACGATGGGTTGTGACTTCAGTGACATATTCTGTGGTGAAGGCGATTTTATCACTAGTTGGTTGCAAGAAAATCACTACCTGTGTAACAGGAACTTGATATTGACGTGTCAAGCGGACGTAGTAATCTAGCATCCGCAATCCTAGTGGTGTTTTGGATTTAATTGTTGTCTGAAATTCAATATGCAAAATCTGATTTTCTGTTTGCAGGAATGTCACAGAATCAGCGCGAATTGGTTCAATACTCAATTCGGTTTTTAAGATATTAATTGTGCGCGGTTCTTGCTTCAATAACCAGCGAATAAAATCATGGGGATATTTTTCAGCCAGGATTTTACACAGGTTGTCATATTCTGCCATCTAGAGATTGATCAAGGTATTTACTGAGGATAAATATAATTATACTTGAATTATTGCCGTGCGTTGCGCTGCGCGACAACACACCCTACACATAAAATTGGATTTTTATATACAAACTTATATACAAACTAAATTTGGATATATATCAGGTTATATATTCATCTGAGAGGATGTAATTAAGTAAAAAACAAAGCCAATAAGAACATATTCTTAACTTCGCTTTTTTACTTTTACCATCTACTTATTTCAACTATGCCGACAATTTACATCACAGAACCAGATGCTATTCTCCAATTGCAACACGGTTATTTAAAGGTATTTCATCAGCAAAAGCAGTGCCTGATACCAATTCACGAAAAATTTGATTCAAATAAAGCATCAAGAATAAAATCCCACCCTGTTATAGAAGCAACGGTTAATGTGTTTAATTTCTCCAAACGTTTCCAGATAAAGTGTCTTAATTCATCTAACGTGGCAAAACTTTCCCAAGCCAAATGTCTTTTAACTTCTTCCCATAACCGCTCAATTGGATTAACTTGCGGTGTGTGTGGGGGTTGAAATAACAAAATTATATTTTCTGGTATCTGAAGATGTTGGCTAAAATGAAAAGCACCGTTGTCTAATTGAATAATATGTATATCTTGGGAATAAGTAGCAGAGAATTTTTCTAAAAAAATCTGAAAACAAGCCGCATTTAAATGAGAAAACTCCCAAATAAAATATTCGCCCGTTAACGGTTCTACTAATCCGTATAAATAAAAATTCTCCCGTTTCCATTGCATGATACCGATAGGTTTAGTCCCAAAGTTGGTAATTAATCTACCCGCTTCAGTCTTCAACCCCACACGGCTTTCATCCTCGCACCAGTATCTAATTCTTCTTTGCTTATCTATTGGTGGTATGACATATTTCTGAATTACTTCTATGTATTGTGGAAGTTTTTTTTAAACTCCTCTTCCGCTTCTGGTTGGTGTTTTATACCTACTGCACGCGGTACTTTTAGCTTCGCTTTCATTCGATAACGCACTGTATCGTGTACTACTTTGTATGAAGCTTCTACTCCCTCTACCGCTTTTAACCATGTTCGGATTTCTTCATAACTTTTAAATCCCTGGGGGTCTTCTAGTTCCTTTGAAAGTTGCTCTTGAACATCTGTGTTAATAATTGGTGGTCGCCCTGAACCTTTTTTTCTTGATACCAGAGTGTCAATTCCCGATTCTGCATAAGCTTTTAACCACCTTTGCACTGTGGCACTTCCTTATCCCTTCACTACTGCCAAATCTTGGATTGTCTTTACCTGCTGTATTTTCAGTAAATACAATGCTTGAATACGTTCTTTCCCTAATACAGTTTTTTGTTTTTTCAGCAGTTCACGTAATTCTTCTGCTGACTCTTGTATTTTTACTTTTGTGACTCCAGCCATGAACTTCTACTCATATTTCTGATTTAACTATTTTTATCATTTTTTTAGTGAAATGGTATGAGCCTGCGGATTACCAATGTTAGCCAAATCATTATCTTTGGTAACATCAAATTACCAAAAGAAGTCATTAAAGTTGTAGTTGCCCATCAAATCCCAGTACTTTATTTAACTACAAATGGCGAACTTATGGGCAGATTGGAAAATCCAGCACAACGTCAATATAAATATCAAACTTCCCAACGCCAACACACACTTAATGAGGAATTGAATCGGGCGACTGCGGAAAGTATCATCTGGGCAAAATTGCATAATCAACATACCTTTGTGCAGAACTGGACTCGCCATTACGCTGACTATACAACCCAGCGCGCATTAAATTACCTGACGCTGTTGATGGACAATTTACCACTAGCAACATCAGCTAATGAACTGCGCGAATATAGTGAAGAAGCGGATAATGTTTACTACAGTGCTGTTACTTCTCTCCTCAATTTCCATAACTCATGTTCGCCATTCAACCAAAAACGCATTAGTGGCTTTTTGAACTTGGGAAATCAACTCTTGCATCAATATATATACACCTTGCTTGATACTACAGGACTTGATCCCAATTGTGCGATTTTACACCGCGATATAAATCACGACTTACCATTAGCATGGGATTTCACAGCTGAATTTCGTACCGCAATTGTTGATGACTTAGTATTAAATTTCGCTCGAAATTTGGCTCACACTAACGGAAATGGTAATGGTAAAAGTCAGCCGCGCAGCATCCTCCAACGTTTCCTCCAGTATTGGGAAGCCAAGTTACGCACTTTCGTATTGCATCCCTATGCTGGAGAAGTCAGCTATCGCCAGTGCATGGACTTACAAGTACAGGAATACCTCGCGTGTCTGCTGGGTAACGTGGAATATTACCGTCCCTTGGCTTTAAAATTTCATCCTGTAAGTGAAGTAAAAAGTCAAAAGTTAAAAGGCAAAAGAGAAGAGAGTGACGTAAAAATTTACAAGCCAAAAGTGAAAATTTAAAAGATAAGTATCATGAAGAAACTTTACTATGAATCTACATACTTCTTCTTCTTTTACTTTTCACTTGTTTTGCTGCTGACAATGATAGCGCCCAAAATTCTCTTCAACTCCTCAGACTCTTGGATTAATTTATCGAGCTTATCTGGTGAAACAATTTTTGTGGCAACAAGTAGACGTAACCAATATTGAGTTTCACGAGCTTCTTTGAGAGCAATAGCATTTTTATTAATAAAATCTGCTTTACTTTGTCCTGCTCTTGCTTCTTCTACATTAGCCCCAATTGATGTACCTGAACGTAGCAATTGTTTAGCTAATGTTCGTGGAACTCCGGCGTTTTCTTCCAAAGACTGACATAACTTAACTATCCTAACCGCAAAATCAAATGTTCTTTGAGTTATATCTTGATTCATCAATTGTCAAAGTGATAAATGCTAAGACCAAAGTAACACAACTTACCTCTTTCATCTTTCTTTTGCCTTTTTACTTTTTACTTTTTACTTCCTGTGATGTTTTATTTAGTATGTTACGACATAGTTAGCGATACTCGCCGCAACAAAGTGGCGAAACTTTTAGAAGCCTATGGTTTACGGGTACAAAAGTCAGTTTTTGAGTGTGTATTAGATGAAAATCAGTACACAACTCTATCTAAATATCTTGTGAGATTGGTAAATAAACGCGAAGACCAAGTACGATTTTATCCCATGTCTGCACACACCCGTTGCAAAATTGCAGTGTTGGGAACAGAGCCTGAGTTTGTTATCGACGATGCAGCTTTTATTGTTTAGCTGTCAAGACTTTTACACAATATTTACCACAATAGGTATATCAAAATGACTGTCTGGGGGAAAGCACGCGCTCCACCGCTTGGGGAATGGTAAACATCTCTATGCTTTCGGTCAAGTTTGGATATTCGGAAACTATTGAATGCAGATTCAAGTTGTCAAATTCCGTTTATTTTTCACTTCCAAAGTTCAGAAAAAACTTGCTACCTTACCTTCTTTAGACCGTAAGCAATACAACAAAGCTTTTGAATGTTTATCGCAATATGGCCCGGCTTATCGGAGTTTAAGAACGCATCGATATCGTTGCAAAGATGGGGATATTTGGAGTTCTTCAGCGTCTATGGCGAAACGATTTTACTGGCATTATACCGACGAGCAAAGTATTGAGGTCACAAACGTAGATTCACATTAATCAAGCTAAAAGTAAAAAGCCTAATTATTTTTAAATAAAAATCTTTGCTTTTTACTTTCTTTCTTTTGCCTTTTTACTTTTCACTTTTTACTTATTCCTATGCCCAAACCTCGTCCATTACAAACACGAGAATTACGGCTAATTTCGGCATACAGCAATTGGGAATTTGGTATGACACCTCAACAATTCTATTCTAAATGGGAAGTCAGCTATGAGCAAATAGCTTTAATTTGCTCTCGTTCTGATTCTACTGTGCGGGGTTGGTTTAGAAATGGGCGCAATCGACGTTACCCCACTCGCAATGATTTATTACATCTGGGATTGATGGATTTTTGGCTGGAACACTTTGAGGAGATTCCTAAGCATATACAAGTTTTATTAGGTATCGCTTCTTGATGGTATTTTACACCCATAAAAGTATTAGATTGTCAATATCATCTAGGACTATTTTGCTGTAGACACCTGAATTAATGTGAATTGAGGCAATTTAAAAACACATTATTCATGCAGTTGTCAGCAATTGTAGGAGGGTATTATGACCTATTTTGAGCAGCTACATCCGTGGTGCATAATTCGTAATTCACCTAGCAAGGATGGCATAGTTGTAGCGAGATTTCGTCGCCATAATGATGCAACTGCTTACCTACAAGTGCTGCAAAGACAAGTGGATAGTGGCAAGTTTGTCTTGAGGTTTAATTCTCAAGCTTAAATTGCTTGACTTCATGGGAAGTCGAATTAATGGAAACATTGGCTTTCTTTCACCTAAAGGTACTAAATCTCCAGTTATGATTTTTAACTGGGGATTTTTTACTTACATCTTGCACCAAGTCCGAACGACTGGAAGCATTAGATGTAGCTTGGGTGAAGCGCAGCGCAAACCAATTTATAGAACTCCTATTTGATTTTTGTTGGCGTAGCCTCCGCTCCCGTATACAAACTTAGAAAAATTATTACTTTTTAAGTATACGTAAATATTTAGACACAATTAAATGTACTTATATAAAGATAAATTTATTTAGACGTAGTTTCACGTTAGTAGCTTTTTAGCTAGAGTAATATTTTTATACATTAAAAGTTAACACCAAACAAAATTACCTAAGACTGGAAATGCTTACTAATTAATCATTTCAGACCTTGTAACTATATATATTCCCCAAATGAACTTCTATCAACGTAAGTTATATGCACTACTGCGATCGCCAGAATATGAATGTTGGGGAGATGCTGTATTATCTCAGTTAAGATGTCTCGATGATCACCGTGAAGATTTAAGCGTGTGGTGGAATGGGAATAATAGCAATGCAGAAATAGGTAGACACGCTCAAGATATTGCTGCTTCCTCCGACCGAGTTAATTTATACCATCGCATAGAATCCCAGGAAAACCCACCACAAGTTATGGTGCGTCATCCTATAAGCGGACAAAAACAGCAAGTTACAGCCTTACAACCTCCAATTAACGCTCCAAATATTAGCCAAATCAAAGAAAAAACCAACGCCCAAGAAGTTTTTTGGTGGTTTTGGCGATTTTACCCAGAACTATTAGCAGGTGAGCAACAAGATAAACTATTATTCCCTGCACATTCAGTCATCCCCGACTGTCCACTACACAGCCACCAAAGTACCGTTTCGGCGCTGACAGGCGCAATGTTTCCAGAAGCATGGGAAAAAGGAGACTCAAAAACACCATATTTATTGATATTCTCCTTCTCACCCGTACAAGAATTTATCAAATCTTCTCGCAAATTCTTAGATTTTTGGGCAGGTTCATATCTATTACACTATCTCAGTAGTCGGTTGTGCTGGTATATTGCCCAAGAGCTAGGCCCCGATGCTGTGATTGTACCTTCCCTGTGGAGTCAGGAAATAATTGATGCGTTAATGATCCAAAAGTATCCAGACTTTGCGACTGATTTTAAACGCCTTCAAGAAGATAAAAAAGACCCAGTGCAAAGGTTTACAGATAAAACTTCCACCAGTTTAAGTACTGCTGGATTTCCCAATATGATTACAGGGGAGCATCCACTTTTGGCAGAAAGACTCAAATAGCTAATAAACCATTGAGATAAGCACAACGAATAGAGAGGATGTGATTAACACTATCAACATTCCACTGTGCGCCAGAAATTTTAATCCTCGCACCAATTTGTTTAATAGCAGATTCAACTGCGCCAGAACCAATAGAACAAAGTTGTTCAGCCTGGTAATAGGCATAATTGACAATACGAGAGCGATGTTTTTCAAGATAAGCAATGAAGTTCTTCGCTTGTTTACCTCGGCAATGAAGAAATAAAGCTTGAGTTTCTTCTATCTGACCTTGCCATAACAGCGTTTCAGCAGCTTTAAGCCGTTTTAAAGAACCACCAACTTTATAGAGATTTTCTTTGAGGTGATACCAATCCAAGATTTCCCAACGCTCAAAATTTTCTGTTTTACCAAACTCTTTGACTAGATTCCACACGCCATCATGACCATCCCCCAAGCACACTAACGGGTTAACCAGACGTTGGCTATTGACATAATCAACTAATGATTGGTTGTCATCAAAAAACGCACCATAGTAAATCCCTTGCAGACGAACGGTTTTATAGTCTCGCCAGTAACAGCCTGCTTTCGGTTTACCTCTGAGTCGGACTTTTCCTCCATCTACACTGACTTCTGAAACTGCTTGTTTTGCAAATGGTAGTTGAAAATCTTGTGACAGCACTAATTTTTGTTGCGTTGAGTGACCCACTTTGACTCCTGTCAATGCCTCAACTTCAATTTCTGCTTTTTGGTATGATTCGTTAGCTGACAGCCTTAAACAACACTTTTGAAGTAATGGACTTAACCGGGTTCTTGGCTTCAAACCCAGTTTCTGTAACTGTTTGGCTTTAAGAGTCAGTTCCCCCACTAAGCTTTTAATTTTCCTGGTTTTACCTACTTTTGTTCCAGTTTTTTGTTCGATAAAAAAAGGGCTATTTCTGGACTGACTAGTTCTAATATTTGACTCCGAACTGTTTTTTCTATACTTTCGAGGTCTGTCAGCTTACTTTTATCTGCTTCTTCATACAGTAGTGTTGACAATTCTTGTAAACAGGCTTTGATTCTTTCTTGTTTATCCTGGTTCATGGTAAGTCATCCACACTGTTTTATCTGTTGTTATATTCTCCCAGAACCTGTATATCTTCCAAAAGTGGATGCTCCCGATTACAGTGGTAGTTCCAGGGAAAGAAGGCGCACAGAAATTAGGAAAAGAACTGAAAGAAAAACTCACCCAAGAATGGGTGAAAATAGGTGAACAAGTTCGACTTTGTATTAGAGAAAGAGTAGTTGAATATTTAAAAAAGCCAACTACAAAATTAGATGAATTGCTAACAGAAGCTTTTGGTGATTTAACTAAATTACCAGATGAATTTCTCAAACCCTATAGACACGAACTCAGGCTTTTGCAACACGAAAGCTGTTGGGAATGGAATAAACTCTGGGATGAACAACTAAAGCATACTTGGGAACCTTATTGGGCTGCTGTTCCTTTAGGAAGTCCAGATTTACCATTAATCAAAAATAAAGAAAATAATATTTTTGAACAAGAATGGATTAAAGTTCAACAAGAAATCTCCCAATCTCTCATAGATTTACCTTCCGAGGCTGAAGTAAATGTTTATGACACACTGAATGTAGGGACTTGGTGGGGAAGTTTACAACAAAGATTACGCTTATGTCTAGTTGCAGTCAAAAATACTCGGAATTGGCAAATTCCCACTGCACCAGGGGAACGTTCCAGCATATCAGGACAATTTAGCGCTGTCCATCCTCGGTTTAACTATACCAAATTCGCAGAAGGAGCCGGGACACCTGCTGGTTCAATGCGTTTATTTGGACTTGTGATATCTAAGGCATTTCCTGGATTGTTTAATGGTTCTGAAAGGTTGAATGCCCTAGAACTTACCAAACGGATGGCGTGGGTTTATGGTGGAGTTGCAGAAAAATTGGGAGTAAAAATTGTTGAAGAATCTTTACTCAATGAAGAAGATGCTCAAGAATTTGAAACTGATATAGATGTACCAGAAATTGATTATGAACAGTTAATTAGGTTTCCTAATGTAAGTTCAATTGCAGCCGCTCGTTTTGCTCATAAGCATCCCGAATTACTAGAAATTTATTGGCATAATTTAAATACACTACTTAAGCAATATTGGAATAAACAACTTATCAAAAAGACTAATTTGCAAATATATAAACAACAAAAACGAGATTTTTATAGTAAAACTCGACGACCTTTTCATATTAGCAAAACAGACACAAAAATAAAAACAAAATTATCCCATCTCCGCAAGGATTATAACGGTGTCATGTTCTCTGGGAAATGGTTGGCAGACGACATGGGGTTAAAAGGTGACGATGTTGGTGAACTCAAAAATTTAGTCGCCCAAGCACACCGCGATACAGGTTTTGGTGAAAGTAGTCCCGCCGATTGGTGGGTGATTATTCTCGCCGATGGCGATGGTATGGGGAATTATATTTCGGGAAATACACTCAAAACATACAAGTTTTATCTTGAAGAAGATGCTGTTAATAAAAACAGTGAAAATTTTAACGCTCATCTATTTAATGAACTTTTAGAGAAAGCTAATAAACGCATGGGGCCAGCAACCCATGTAGGACTCAACCGCGCTCTTTTAGACTTTTCTAATCGTCTTGTCCCCTATTTAACAGAAAAACGCTTCTGTGGCCGTGTCATTTACAGTGGTGGTGATGATGTGAAAGTAGTCTTACCTCTAGAAGACTTACCAGAATATATCTTATCTCTGCGTGCAGCTTGGTGTGGTAGTAAAGATCCACATGAAGAATTTATTCATTCTCCCAATGGTGATGAAAACAAAGCCACTGGCTATTGGCATCCTACTGATAAAGTAAAAGGATTACCCAAACGCCCGCATTTTACAATGGGGAAGGGTGCAACCATGAGCATGGGCATAATCATTGCTCATAAAAGTGTTCCTCTTCCTACTGTTCTAGAAAGTTTATGGGAAGCAGAAGGAGAGAGGGCGAAAAAAATCCCTGGTAAAGATGGTATTTGCTTTCGCGTGATTTACGGTGGTGGAAACCAGTTAGAAGCACTGATGAAGGGTGAGTTACTGGAAGCGTGGTGGGGCTGGGTAAATGAATACGAAAAATACCAAGACAAACTTAGTCCCCTACTATATCGGTTAGCCGAAGAACTTCCCCACCGTGCTTCCATCACTCAAGATTACAAACTGTTTTCCAAAGCGGCGAGAGTAATTATGGACAGCCGCGATAACAGCAAAGAACTTAAGCAAACATTTGCAAAAATCGAACAATGGTTAGATAAATGGGAAGATTGGGCAAAATCAACTCTCAAAATATGGGCGGAAAAAACCTTAAAAGAATGGGCTAAAGAAACTATACAAAAAAGCGATAAGCCTGAGAAGCGCAAAAAAGCTCAAGAAATTCTAGAACAACTAGAAGAATGGGATAAACAAACTTTGGAATACTGGATTAAAGAAGCCAAAGAAATTCAGTCTGAACCCATAGGTACTGAATCCGAAGATTTAGCTAAACTTTTGAGATTTACCGCTTTTTGGGTCGATAAGCGAGTAGAACGGTGGAAATGGGGTGAAAAATAATATATGCACTGGTATAAAATCACTCCCCTAGATTTACTCTTATTTCGAGATTGCAAACCTTTTAGCCCTGGTGACGGTTCCTGGGCAAAGGGACTATTTCCACCGATGCCAATTACAGTATTTCAGGCTTTGCGATCGCTTTTACCACAAACCAATGATGAAAACCGTACTCAACGCCATCTCAGTTTTCTCGGCCCCTTTTTATTAGACAGTAAAGATACCCTATGGCTACCCACACCCAAAGATTTATTCTGTCTATATCCTACAGGACAAGACCGCAAAACAAAGAGCGATAATTGGAGTGCGATTGAACGCTTGCAACCCATCCCTCAAGATAACGCATGGATGCACTTAGCATTTGATGAAGAGCAAATCCCACCTCTAATTCTCAATGGGAATATCAGTCCTCCTCAACCTTGGATAAAAGCCGCAGCACTGTTTGCTTATCTTAAAGGTGAAAAACCTAGTAAAGATTGGCATAAAGAAGATTTTCACGAAAATCCTTGGAAAACACAGGTTTTACCTCATATCCAAATGCAAACTGATAAACGACAAGTTAAAGATGCTGATGGGTACTTTACCGAGGTTGCCGTCCGTTTGCAAGATGGATGGTGTTTTATCGCGGCGTTGAGTGGGGAGATTTTAGCAACTGAAAGTGTTGTCCGCTTGGGAGGTGAAGGACATCGGGCTTTGGTATCGCTTCTGGAAGCAGATACAACTTTGAAAAAACAACTTGATCTGATTGTAGGCGATAAAGAACAATTTAAGTCAATTGAAAGCGATCGCTCTCCAACACTACCAAACTTTGCCTATCTCCTCACTCCTGGACTAGCACTATTTGCAGAAACAAGATACAGCGCCTATCCCCAAGATTGGAAGAAGCAGAAGGAACAGCCAAAAGATTGGGAGCTAAAAGGTTGTGCTACTGACAAAGCTTTACTCTGGGGTGGTGTCTCAACACTGCGTAAGAAGATGGACGACAAAACAAGGGAGGAATCTGCACTCTTACCTCAACGAGCTTTTGTTCCACCAGGAACAGTGTATATATTTGATGGCAAATTACCTGAAAAATTGCAGGTATTACCAAAAGAAGGTGGGCAATGGTTGGAGACTTTTCAAAAGCTTAATTATGGAAAACTTTTATGGGGAATAAGATAAATGAATAACTATCTCACATATCTATATTTACTCACGCCACTGCATACAGGTGGGAGTGCCAACGAAGGTAATTTAATGGGCATTGCGCGTGAAGTTCATACCGAATTTCCCTATTTACCCGCTTCATCATTGCGCGGTAAAATTCGCGCTGAACTAGAAGCAGAATATGCCGACGCAGCAGCCAAATTTTTTGGTCAGAAAATCAAAGACGGACAGCAACCAACAGAAGGTGAGGTATGGTTTGCAGATGCCACATTATTATTTTTTCCCATTGCTTCCTTGAGTCATCATCTTGTTTGGATAACTTGTCCTTTGTGGCTAGAGCGTTGGAATCGCTGGATAGGGGATGGGGAAATTGCAAAACTGATTGCTCAATGCAATGATATTCTCAAAGATGATGAACCCGCAGATAGTGAACCACTAGAAAAAACAACAACAGATAATAAACCAGTACTTAATAAGCCAGTACCTAATAAGCCAAATCCTCCTCAGCCAGTAGATAATAAAGCATCTGATAATAAATCCAAATCGGCAATAGTAAGTTTTGAGACAGAAGAACTTTATTTGCAAACAGCAATTTTGACCAAACCGAATTTAGAAAAAATAAATTTTCAATATTTTCTCAATCAACTACAAGAACTGCTCAAGGATAACTCTTTGATTAGTAATTTAGGTAAAAAACTCATCGTTTTAACAGATGAAGATTGTGCCGCTTTAGTAGAGATTGGATTGCAACGTGAGGTAAGAGTTGCATTAGAAGAAGAGAGTAAAACAGTTAAAGGGGGTTCTTTTCGTTCTGAAGAAGCAATTCCACCCGAAGCTGTATTATTTTTCCCGTGGGGTATAAAGCCACCTAAAAAGTTTGAAATAGATACCGAAAAAACTGATCAACAAAATCAAGAAGAAAAAATCAAAAAAGACAAAACTGATACCGAGATTCGTCAAGAAATTCAAAATAAATTAAATAAACAAAAACTTCAATTTGGAGGCTTAGAGAGTTTGGGAAGGGGATGGGCAGAGTTAAGAACTGTAGTTAATACAATAAATCAGGATAGATAGCAATGAAACTAGATTCACGTGACTTCAGTAAAAAAGCTTATACAGCATTGGAGAGTTTTAAAGATAAAAAAGACCAGAAAAGTAACAAAGATAACAAAACTTATTTAGAGAAAAAGTATCACAAAAAAGCTAGCGGATTAATCCAAGGACTCCCCGCTTACATATCTACTTGGGGATTACATCGCCTCAGTGGAGATGCCAAAAAGTTTCTCAATGGCACAGCAGAAGATACAACTTACAAAGGTAAGGTTTATCAGAAATTCTTACACAGCCTAAAAGAGTTTAGTGAGAAACACAATTTTAATCCAGATGATGAAAAAACTTTGATACGTATGCCTTTGAGAGAGTATACAGGGCTTAACCACTTGGCCATTCAATTTGCTAAAGAATGGTCTTTTTGGGCAGCTGCGGTTTTAGGAGAAGCGGAGGATTCATAATGAGTTATAGTGGACGCGATCGCAACCCTAACCGAACTCCTCAGCAGCAATGGGAAGAATTTATCATAGAACTAAGCAAGCGAAAACCTCAACCACCAAAATTTTATGAAGTCATAAAAGATAGCCGCTTAAAAAGTATTGATACAACAAGTATTATATTAGTATTTTCTACACAAGAAGAAGTCGAACAGGCTAATCGTCAATGGCAAAAAATTCAAAATGAATTACCGTCTAATCTAAAACGCAAGCAAATTATTTGTAGGCTTGATATACCAGAAGAAGCTATTATAGAAAGCCCACTTCAAGTTCTAAAATTTGAAGAATTGGATAAGGATGCTAAAGATATCAAACTAGTGTTAAAAGATGTAAAACAAGCTGAGGAAACCTGCGAGCCTATTTATAAGTGTTTACTTGAAAGAATAAAGACTCTAGCCCATGAAACTTTAGAGGTTGAATTTCCTTGGCGGCTGCGAGTAGGTGGAATGCGAGGCTTTCAAGACTTGCTATTACCCGCATTGCACCCAGTATATGGAGTTCCTTATATACCTGCTAGCAGTCTCAAAGGAGCTATTAAAGCATGGGCTAAAAAAAATCCAGATAAAGTCAAAGTAGCCGACATCGATAGAACTTTAGGTTATTTAGAAGGTGATGAAGCATCAATAGGAACTGTTCAAATATTGGATGCTTTTCCAACTCAACCTTGTTTAAGTTTAGATATAGCTAATCCACAATGGAAATGGGAAGGGGAAAAAGTTAAATATGGAGCGGTTCCCCATCATTTACTTTCGATGGAAAAACCTAAGTTAGTAATTGGAATAGCTTTAACTAGCCGAAATTTAAAACATCAAGATGACGTGCAAATAGTTAAACAATGGCTTCAACAAGCTTTATTAGAAGGAATTGGTTCAAGAGTAAGCACAGGTTATGGTCGTCTGAATTTTGATACCAGCCTGCGATACCAAAGTCAGCATGAATTTCAACTGTGGACGCAGGGAATGTATGGTTTTGAGCCACCTACAAAAGCTAATAATTATAAAGGAATACCAGAATTTAGACCTACTGCGATCCGGGGAATGCTGCGTTATTGGTTTCGAGCGATCGCATTGGGAATTTATTCTCCTCAAGAGTGCAAGACTTTAGAAGGCAAGTTATTTGGTACTTTAGAAGGCAAGTTATCTGGTGATGTCAAACCTAGAGCAATAGAAGGTAGTTACCGTATGGGGGTAAACTGGCAAGAAATAAAAGGAAATGGGTCTACTATACCGGACTTTTACAAAGGAAATATAATTTTAGAAGCAAAAGAACAACAACATTTAGAGTTAATAGAAAAAATTTTGCAACTATCTTCTCATCTTGCAGGTATTGGTAGGGGTGCAAGACGACCACTTCATAGAAATAATGGTAGACTGCGGGGATGCTATTGGCAGTTAAGTAACTTTCAATTAATTGCTAATACAGAAGTTTGGCAACAGCACTTAAGTAAAATAAATAATTTATTTCAAGAAGTACAAGCTCCTCAGCAATCTCCAAGAGATGGTGAACCGGGTACTCCAAAAGCACGATATCAAGATGTTTTAAATGAAAATGCACATATTTATTTAGTACCTTGTTCAGGTATGACACATCCAAGAAGCATTAGAGATTGGTCTCTAAACGGAAGTACACTAGCAGTTCTTGGTCAAGCATTAGAACTACTCTACAGCAGTAATAGATATAAAGGAGAGCGTGAAACCAGCAAAGGTGTATTAGAGGGTAATCCTTGGGTAGGTGGTAAATTAGAAATTCCTTCATTTGTGGTTATTAAATCTAATTTTCCCTCAGACAAACGAGCTTACCAGGTTGTAACTATTTTCGGTGTAAATAATAGCGATCGCCAATTATTTGCTAATGAATTAAAAAAACTAAATGGAGCAATTCTTGTATATCCCTAACTGACAATAATCAAGCATAAGCAGCTTTATCAACCTATGAACACTAATCCCAAAAAACGCATCCTCATTCTTGCAGCTAATCCTCAACAAACCAGCCGTCTATGCCTTGATGAAGAAGTGCGAGAAATAGAAAATGCTTTGCGCCGCGCTCGCCATCGTGATCAATTGGAATTAATACCACGTTGGGCAGTCACAGCTAGAGAAATGCGTCGAGCCGTGTTAGAAGAAAGTCCTCAAATAGTTCACTTTTCTGGACATGGTGCAGGTGAGCAAGGTTTGGTGCTTGACGATGAAACTGGTCAAGTTAAACTTGTCAAGGCTACAGCACTAGCTGAACTATTCAAACTATTTGCAGACCAAGTAGAATGTGTATTGCTCAATGCTTGTTACTCAGAAGTCCAAGCAGAAGCTATTCGCCAGCATATTAATTATGTCATTGGGATGAATCAACCGATAGGCGATCGCGCTGCCATTGAATTTGCTGTGGGCTTTTATGATGCACTGGGTACAGGTAAAGACTATGACTTTGCCTATAACTATGCGCTTACTGGTATCTCAATGGTAGGAATTGACGAAGCTAACGTCCCTGTACTATTCAAAAAAAGGTTTTTTGATGTTAATAATGATACTTATCCCAGCTTATGGGTGCATGGGTGGTCGAAACCGATTGACAATTATTCTCCCGCTGTAGAACTTGACTGGACAGAGTATTTTGATAGAGATGCTCAACCTCGACAAATTGCCGACCAAGCAACTTGGGATAACATTCTCTTACCGAGTTTAAAGAAAGCAAGGGAAGAATTAGCTCAGGAACGTGCAGGATCAATCATTGATATACGTGGGAGACATACTTTAACAGCAGCAGTAGCAATTGGTATTTTATTCCCCGATACCAGGGGTTATACTTTGCGAGTAGAACAACAACCAACCGCAGGAAAACCAAATTTGTGGCGTTCAGATGCGAGTCCATCAGATGCAAAGTTTCAAGTAGTAGAAGAAAGTGGTGTCATTGGAGAACATTTAGTTATCGCATTGGGTATCACTGGCAATCCATTATTAGATGTGTCACAACTTCTACAAAATTCTTCAGTTCCATTCAGTGCTACGGTTTACGCAGAACCAGTTTCCGGCACTGGATCACAAGCTATAAATTCAGATGCAGATGCGGTTGCATTAGCGTTAGATGCTAAGGATTTGATCCGTCGTTATCGTCATAAATACCGTGCTAATTGTATTCACTTAATTTTATTTGCTCCTGTAGGTTTTTGTTTATTTTTAGGTCAGCGATTACGCTTAATTGGTGATGTTGTTTGTTATGAACTTGTAGCCCCTAGAAATTATCAGCCTGCGCTAAAAGTGAGTACAGGTTAAAAATAAACGATTTGAAGTCAAGCAGATGACTTAACATTTTTTCCAAGCATCTGCAACATAAGCCGAATCAACTACAGTACCTATTAAATTGACAGGCGTATTTGCTGACGCATAATATTTAACTTTTTGAGATAGTCCATCGATAGCATTTATTCTTTGCTTGCCAGGACGAATATAAACTACTAAAACAACCTTATTGGGTAGCGCATTAAGAATTTTTTGAAGTTGTTCTGCTACTCTTTCTTCTACTACTTTATTAATTTCTGCTTCCTGTAAATTACTTTTTTCTGTATCTGTAACTAACTGGTAATTCACCAAGTCTAGAATAACTACATCTCCCGAAACCTTAATGCGTTTAGCAGCATCGACGATTCGTGTTGCTTGAAAACCTCGTTGTGTCAATAATTGATATTCTTCTGGATAATCATCTGGTGCAATTGATTGTTTTTGTGGAATTATATAATCAATAGATATTGCCCCTAATACTTTTTCTCGCTCTAAAATTTGTTGTAAATTATTAACTTGTTGCCCAACAACTTCACCAACTGATACTTGTAATCGCTTTTCAACCTCTTCACGTATTAGCTGTCGTGCTTCTTTGAGACTTTGGCTAAATAGATAAACACTAATAGCTCCAGTTACTCCCAAAATTAAAGCTAACACGACAAACGAAAGATTAATTGCACCGACGAAACTACCGAAACTATTATTTAAACGTGTATTGGCATCTTGGAGAAACTGGATTTGGTTTTTCAGCAGTTCCACATCAGCTACTGGTGAGACTGATGGCTTAGGATCTGATGGAGTTTGCGTAGGTGTTTGTGCCATGAATAATCCCGAAATCTGAATTAGCCAGACTCCAGCTAAGTTATACAAATTTTCCAGGTGCATAAAAAATAATTCCATATCAAAGTTATTTTTTAGCAGCATAAAGCGATCGCCTGCAACTAAGCAATGCGATCGCCATTGGCAAAATTACGCCGCTACTTTACCTCTGAAGCATCGCCCAGACAAAATTAGCTCCCCGACCTTGAACTCTGGCCATTTGAATCCACAGCAGAGTCATGTGTTCTAAATGCAAACTCATAGAAAGATTGCCCACATCAACAGCTTCCCAACCCAGTTGTTGGCAGAGAGTAGAGACAACTTGCTTTGCACTTGTATCATTCCCAGCAATTAACATCACAGGCTTGAGATCCCCATAACCAGGATAGGTATTATTTTCAAAGTTTTCAAACCCATAAATCGTAAATGCTTTAACTACTTTGGCATCAGGTACAAAACTTTGAACCAGTTCACTACCGGATTGTTCACTTTTGAGTTCGTGAGTCAGATTTGCTCCCACAGGATTAGTGCAATCAACCAGAATTTTGCCAGATAAATCACCAACTTCCGCTAAAGCCGCTTGATTAGCATTAAATGGAGTAGCTAAAAAAATTATCTCCGCTTGAGCGATCGCCTCTTGAGGAGAAGCAACTTGTAATGCCGGATATTTAGCTAAAGCCGTTTTGACACTATCTGAATTAGGGTTGCGTGCAGCAATAGTTACGGTGTGGTCTAACGTCACTAATTGACCCGCTAATGCAGAACCTACCTGTCCAATACCGATAAATGCAATCTTCATCATGAGATTCCTGTAACACCCAACGCCTCTAAAACCAGTTTGGCTGTCGCTGTCCCAGAGTTCTGTTGTTGTCCAGTGATCAGATATCCGTCTCTGACAGCATGAGGTGCAAAAGCTTCTTGAGAGACAAAGTTAGCACCTAATTTTTTGGCTTCATCTTCAATGCGGAATGGCATAACCTTTTGACCAACAACGTGATCAGCATAATCTTCCTCACTATTAGCAAACCCCGTGATTGTTTTACCTTGAATCAGAGGAGAGCCATCAGCCAGCGTAGCTTCCAATAGTAAACAGGTACCGTGACATAAAGCCGCACTTGGTTTAGCATCTGCGTAAAATTTGCAGAACAGACCCACCAAAGCAGTATTTTGACGAAAAGTAAACATGGGGGATTGCCCACCGCACACCACAATTGCATCAAAATCATCTGGATTGAGATTAGTGAGCGCCGGTGTGTTTTCCAGCAATTTCATAAATTCGAGCTGCTGAATATACTCCAGTGACAGCGTGTCATCTTGGGAATAACCAGAAGCATCACGAGGATCACTGAAATTATCAAATTCAACTTTGCCCCCTTGGGGACTAGCAATGACTACTTGCAAGCCAGCTTTTGTCAATACATCGTAAGGGTGTATCAATTCTGATGCCCAAAACCCCACAGGCACACCCAAAGTAGTCGATATAGAAGGGTTAGCCACAATCATTAAAATCTGCTTGCTCATGGAAAACGATGTCCTAATTACGACCACAGTGATAAATTCATCCTGGATCGGGCATCATATATTTGTCCAATGGATAATTTATATGAGTGATATTCACCACATCAATATGGCGGGACTAGATTTAAATTTGCTAGTAGTTTTTGATGCACTGATGACTGAGCAGAACGTCACTCGTGCTGCCCTCAGATTAGGGTTAAGCCAACCAGCAACCAGTAATGCTCTAGCTCGGTTACGCAATTTAATGGAGGATGAATTATTTGTCAGAAAAACCACAGGATTGTCCCCCACGCCCAAAGCCATAGCTCTGGCGCAACAATTACGTCCCGCCCTGCAACAAATTCAATCAGCCCTATTAGAACAACCAGACTTTGACCCAGCAACCAGCGATCGCGTCTTTGTGATGGGAATGTCAGACTATGTAGAATTTATATTGTTGCCCAGATTAGTACAAACTGTACAAGTAATAGCACCTAATATCAGCCTGCAAATCAGAGCAGGCGATCGTCAAAAATTGCTCTCATTATTAGACAAGGGAGAAATTGACATAGTATGTGGACTTTTTCCGGAAAAAAGTTCATCACACAAAGAACAGTTTTTGTTTCATGAGGTTTATAGTTGTGTCTGCCGTCAGGCTCATCCCAACATTGGCAGTGAATTTTCTCTAGAGGAATATCTCAGAGAGTCCCATTTGCTGGTTTCTATTCAAGAAGATCGAGTCGGACGTATTGATACGTTACTGACACAAAAAAATCTTCAACGACATATTGCTATTTCGATACCGCATTTTCTCATAGCACCATTTATTCTCGCTCAAAGTAATTTAGTAGCAACTCTACCTCAACGAGTTGCCAAGACATTTTCCCAGAGTCAATCGTTAAAACTGTTGCCAGTCCCGTTACCACTGGAAGGTTTTTCGGTGTTTATGCGTTGGCATCAAAGCACAGATAATCTACCTGCTGATGAGTGGCTGCGAGCATTAATGACACAAGTGAGCAGTGTAATTTAATTGTGGTGGCTACTTGAACTTAATATTTGCTTTCGTCTCAGTAATAATTGCGCTCTTAAGAGTCTTAAATGGGATGAATAAAAACTAACTATTCATTTTACTTAGACTAAATACGTATAAATTTATACATATACAACAATGGACAAGAGAAAAAGGTATTAATCGTAGATTATATCGGATAAAAGATAAGGGTTCCTTATTTTTTGTTCCCCTGTCACAAAAAGCATAAGATGAGCAAGTTGCTGACCTTATGCTTTCACAGAAAGTCATCAAACAGAAAAGTAATTGTTTGTAGTTAACGAACCAGTAGTTAACGTGCCAGTCATACCTGTGATGTTAATGAATAGGTCACTGCTAGCATTAAATGCAGCAGTACCATCATTGACGGATAGGTAAGTACCTCCATTCCAGCCAAAGAAGACAGCTTGGTTAGCGGCTAAAGGTTGTGTTCCTGCAATATTGGGATTGGCATCTGCATAAGCAGCGATCGCCGCCGCATTCAATGTAGAATAGCTAGCTGTGGGGAAAATACCAGCATTGAAGAGTGCGGTAGGCAGTGAAGTTGGGGTATTGACGACAATGCGATCGCCCCCAGATGGATTAAAATCGGTAATGCGATCGGGTGCAGCTAAGAGCGAATCTTTAAAGTCAGGGTAGACAAAGCGATCTGCATCTAACCCTCCAGTGAGAATATCAGCTCCAGCTCCTCCAGAGATTGTATTTTTAGCCGCATTACCTGTAATTGTGTTATTCAAACTATTTCCTGTGCCGTTGATAGCAGCACTACCTGTGAGAGTCAGGTTTTCCACTTGAGTTGGTAAAGTGGTGGTGATACTGGCAGTTAACGTATCGCTAATAGTGGCTACTACCTGACTATTACTCAGATTTGCATTTGTCGGATTGCTCAATGTCAGCGTAAAGGTCTTCTCAGCTTCATTGAGGTTGTCATTGAGAATGGGAACAGTGATAGTTTTGCTGGTTTCGTTGGCTGCAAAGCTGAGAGTACCACTGGTTGCTGTGTAATCACTACCAGCGATCGCAGTTTGGTTAGCGGTAGTATATTTAACAGTTACAGGATAGGGACTAGCTGCCGAGAGATTTACCGTAAAGATGGCATTAGCATCAAGTCCTTCAATAACAGTGGTGGGATTAGTAATGTTAATTTTGGGAGCATTGGCTAAGTCATTGTCTACTACTGTCAAGACTGCGGTTTTTTGTGTTCCTAATGTTGCACTGTTGGTGGGGTTAGAGAGGGAAAGATTAACGGTTTCGCTAAGTTCATATACAGTGTCATTGACAATAGGAATGGTAACAATTTTGCTGGTTTCTCCGTTAGCGAAGTTAACCACAATTGGAGTGTTATTAAAGTCGGCTGGTGCAGTTGCAGTGACGTTAGATGGGGTTAAAGTCACACTCACTGCTCCATCGCTGCCGTTAGTTCGTGTCAAGGTAATGGCAGTGATAGCTTTTCCATCTTCATTGACGCTATAGTTAGCAGCATTAAAAGTGATTACACCGGGTTTAATAATATTTAGACTAAATACCTTACTAGAAGATGCTCCCTTACTGTCCTTTGCTTCAAGTTTGATATCTAGAATGGAACTTTTGGTATCTGTAGAAGTGCCATTAAAGTTAAAAGTTCTTGTCTTCGCATCAAAAGTCAACCATTTAGGAAGTGCATTACCATTCACATCAGTTGCCGAATAGGTTAGAATATCTGCTTTGTCTATGTCAATGAAAGTATTTTCAGGAATGGTAAATGTGAATAATTTATTGTCTGTTACCGCCTGATTAGGAATAGTCTTGATGAAAATAGGTGCAACATTTGATTGAATGAGAGAATCACTAGCCTCCAAAATTGTTATCAGGTTCTTATTAGTTGTGACCCAAATCTCTTGCTGCTGTTGAACTAAACCTTCTTGTATTTTCTGATTTTTTTGGCTGATTGCTTCTAATTTTTTCCATTCTACTTCTACAAGACTATCTATTTTCTCCTTTAGTTTAGTATCTTGATTGCCAAAGAACACGATTTGCTGAATGGCTGCGGTCAAATTCTCTAATGTTTGTGCTTGATATACTGTTGCGATCGCTTGACCAGATTTAACAATATATTCGACATCTTTCCATTCTATTCCTGCTTTTTCTTTAAGCTTCTGAGTCAATACTGTATCTTTCGACCAAATGTTTAGAATTTCATCAGTTGATTTTTTCCATGTCTCTAAAGTATCTTCCTCTCGCGCTTGAGCAATTAGTCTGTTTGTACGTGCAAGATTTTCTAATTGTTGCCAAGTTAGTCCAGTAGCTTTTTCGGCTTGAGCTTTGAGAGTTTTATCATCAACCCAGATATTGACAGCACTCTTAATAGCATTTCCCCACTGAGCTATTGTTTTTTGGTCAATGGCTTTAGCTGTTTCTTGTCCAGCTTTGACAATATTTTGAATGTCTAGCCAATCTAAATCGGTATAGGTTTTTAGTTTCTCGGCTAAGGTAGTATCGTTTTTCCAAATTGTCAGAATCTCATCACTGGTTGTTACCCAATCTTGAGTTGTATTTTTATCTAGAGCAGTATTTACTTTTTGTACAGTCTGATCAAGTTTCTGAAGTTGCTCCCAAGATAAACCAGTCAGGTCTACTGCTGTAGATTTTAGTGTTGTATCATCAACCCAAATATTCACAACTCGCCGGATGGCTTGTCCCCATTTTGCTAATTCATTACTATTAATAGCAATAGCGGATACTTGACCTGCTTTGACAATTCGCTCTAAGTCTCCAAAGTCTAAATTAGTAACTTCCTTGAGTTTTGTGGCAAAAGCATTATCATCTTTCCAGATTTTCAGAATGTTATCACTTGCAGTATTCCAGGCTTGAGGATTGTTGTCTTTTGTAGCTTTATTGAGTTCTTGAATACTTTCTTCTATTTTGTTTAGTTGTGTCCAAGTCAGTCCTGTTGCCTTTTCTATTTTGCTTTTCAGAGTTGCATCATCAACCCAGATATTTGCAACATATCTTACAGCTTGTCCCCAGCTTTTTAAATCCTCATCATTAACTGCGATCGCAGTAGCCTGACCAGCCTTGACTATTTTTTCAAAATCTTGCCAATCTAAACCTGTATTGGCTTTAATTTTATTCGCCAAGGTTTTGTCAGTTGACCAAATACTCAGAAACTTATTACTGGCTTCTACCCAAGCTAAGGTATTACCTTGTGAATTCGCTTTATTCAGGATTGAAATAGTTTCTTCCGCTTTTTGAATCTGCTCCCAAGATAGTCCTGATACTTTAGATAGTTTCTCTTTTAAGGTGGCATCATCGTACCAAATATTTAAAATTTGTTTGATTGATTGCCCCCAATTTTCAGCATTTTGATCATTCAAAGTACTGGCAACAGATTGACCTGCTTTGACAACTTGCTCAAAATCTTTCCATTCTAAATTTATCTTAGACTTCAAGAAGTTCTGAAGAGTTTGATTACCTTGCCAGAGTCCAAGAAGTTCGTTACTAGATTTAATCCAAGCTGCGGTATTACCTTGTTCAATAGCTTTATTGATAGCTTCTCCAGTATTAGTAATCCGTTGGATTTCTGCCCATGATAGTCCTGTGATTTTTTGAGCTTCAGCTTTGAGATTGTCGTCATTCACCCAAACGTTAACAATGCTTTTAACGGATTTAGTAATTGTTTCTAAATTGTGTTCCTTGACAGCAACTCCTATCTGACCACCTGCTTGAATTATAGTTTCGATTTCTGCCCACTCAAAGCCTGTTAATTCTTTAATTGCTTCATGGGATTCGGTTTCTAGATCAATACCTAATAAGCTATCATCAACAAGATTAATTGCTTTACCTGCTGCTTGAATGACTTTAATCCAATCTTCATTATTAATGGATTGATATAAAGCTGAACTTAGTTTTCTTAAATCTTGGATTTCTTCCCATTTTAATCCAGTTATATCTGTAAGTTCTTTCTTGCCTGCTTCCCCTAGTCCAAGAGCAAAGTTTTTATCAATTGTTCTGGCAATACTGCTTATAGCCTTGGCTGCTTCTAACCAGTTTCCATCTTCAATTGCCTTTACACCTTCAGCAGTTACAAGGGAAACTTGTCCAGCAGTAATAAAGAATTTTTGAGCATCTGAAACCTTACTTAAATCTTTGAGGTCAGCAATTCCTAACGATGCTGCATTCGCAAGTCCTTGAATGCCAGATAATAGTGCAAGCTTGGTATCTCCAGTTTCGGCATACTTGTAAGCATTATAAGAGCCTTGAGCGACAGATTGAAATCTTTTTAAGTCCAGTAAATTTGGAGATAAAGTATATTTTAAATTTTCTAGCTTTTGAGTCAATTCAGTCACTAATTTGGCATTATCAGCTTTTTTAGCAACATCAATTGCTTTTGTGGCATTCACAACATCAGCATTCTGAGCCAGTTCGGTATTTATAGCATTAATTTCAAAGGTGGCATAAGCCATAGCTGCATTAAAAATCGCACCAGCCCAATCTCCGTTATATGCTGATTGAACAGCACTAAGGGAACTGCTAATCAGACTGAATGTACTGGCAAGAGAAGAAATCGTTGTAGTTGATACACCTAAAACAGTTGCTCCTCCTACTACTGTTGTTCCTATTAATCCTGCACCAGCTGCGGCTGCACCAGCTGTCAAAACAGTGGCAACAACTGCGACTACTAAAGTTGCTGCTCCTAAAAGCTCATTGACAAATGCTTTTTCCCGTATTTTTCGTTCCTGAATTCTGCCATCAATTATTTGATTGAGAATATCTAGTGATTGTTTGGCTAAACCAGTAGAAATTTCGCCCGCATTTTTAGCATTGGCAACTTTATACAATGCCTCTAAATTCTGTTGAGTTAATAACTGCTTTTCGCTATCTAATTTACCTGTCTTCTCAATCTCAGCGAGTAATAGTTTAGTTGCTCCTTGTAAGTCAGTTGTCGCTTTTTGTTGGAGTGTAAGATAGGTTTGTTCTTCTTGTTGTAGAATTGTGATCGCACTACTATAACTATTTGTCTGTTTAATCAGTGCATCAGTTGTTTTCAGTAGATTATCTTGAATGGTTTTCGCTTCTTTACCTTGTAATGCTGTGTGAATGTCTTGAGAGGTGGCATTTAAGAGGTTTTTCAGATCAGTGCTGAATTCTTTTTTCTGTTTTAATGCCTCAATATCAACTAAGATGCCGGCTAAATCTGCCTTCCATTCGGCTTTTTGAATAAAGTCTTCAATGGGGGTAAGTCCTAAGTCAGAACGCAGATCATTTAATGCTTGTTGTAAGGTGTCCTCGGCTGTGATTTGGGTAAGTTGTTCTAGTTTGACAGTGGCGATCGCTTTTTGGCGGTCAATGGATAGGCGATCGCGTTCTAACTGTTGTGCTATGGCATCGTCAATCCCGTTTTGGCGCTGTTGGGCAATGGTTTGTTCGATTTTTGCCTGTGCTAAATTCAGCTTTTCAACTTGCAGGACTTGGTTAAGGGTTTGTTCTGTCCAGTTTCGCAGTTCCGAAAGAGCCTCAACTCGCAATTGAGCAACATTTAAAGCTTGCTTTTGAGCATCAATGATATTTTGAGTATTACCAATGCTAGCTTTTAAATCAGCTAATTCTTTACTGGCTAGGTTTTGCTGTTGTTTGAGAAATTCTAGCTGGGTTTCTGCGGTAGTGCGAATTTGAGCAAATTGATTCGCTTGTTGTTGAGACAACTTTTCTAAGTCTTTGTATTTGACCATTTCGGCATAGTAATGATCTGCCAAAATGCGGTCTTCTGGACGAGCAAGACCTGCCGCACATGCGCCACCCTTATCGCTGGCTAAGTCGCTGTAATCTTTGTAATAGAGTTCAGCAGCAGTAGCAATATTTTTATTCCGAGCAACATCCAGAAGGGTTTTAGCTTCTTTGCTGCCTGCGTCGCTAGCTTCTTTCAAGCGTTGCAGGGCTTGTGTTGAGAGGGTGTTAAGTTCTTCTTGTTTTTGCGCTGCTTTGAGGGTGTAATTTTCTTTGAGTTCGGTTGCATCAAGTATCGCTTTTAAGGCGTTTTGTTTATCTTTGACTGCGGTGAGATATTTATCATTTTGCAATTGTAAGAAGGTTTGCAAGTTTTCCATCGAGGCTGTTAAAACCTGACTACTAGCCTCCGCTTGTTGGGCTAGGCGTTGTGCTTCTGCGAGGGCTGCACGACTGTCTTGGAGTAACTTTTCTAGGTTACTGGTGTCGTTGTCGGGACTGACTAGATAGGCAAGGAGGAGTTTTTGTTCATTTTGGATAACGTCTTTTTGGGTTGTGAGAAGGGTTTGTTTTTGGGTAAGGGTGGCTTTTTGGGCTGTGAGAATAGTTTCTTTATGGGTTAGTAACTGGATGGCTTCTTGGAGTTGGGTTTTTTGACTGAGTAGGTCATTGTTGGTAGAATTGGTTACTAGTTTTTTAGCAATTTCATCCAGTTGGGTTTTTAATTGTTGTTTGAGGGTAGTAGTTGTTTGAATTTCGGTGTCAATGGCGGTGGTTTGTGAGCTTACCCATTGTTCAACTTCCTTGATTTCCTGTAGTAGTTGTTGAGATTGGGTTTCTAGGGTAGCTTTGCGTTTCAGGATGTCATTGAGAGCAGTTTGATAAGTATCAGCACTGGTTTGGTATTCTCCCCATTCTTGGGTAACTTTGGCTTTAGCAGTAGTGACTTCCTTTTGTGCTTGTGCGAGTTGAGTTTTGAGGGTGGGGAGCAGTTTTTCTAGAGTGGCAAGTTGTGCCTGTTTTTCGGGAGTGAGTTGTCTTTCGGCTTCGAGGAGTTGAAGTTGACTGAGGAGTTGGTCGTAGGTTAGTTGTGCATCATCGGCAATGCTTTTAGCAGCGTTCCACTGGGTAAGAATTGTGGTGACGGTGTTTTGTTGGGTTGTGTTAGTTTCTACACCTTTGAGGAGATCGGCGGCGTATTGTTTGAGGTTAGCAGCTTGTTTGGTGTAGGTATCCCAGATGATCCAATCATGATCAACGTGACGAATTTCTTGTACTCTTGTCTTGCTACGTCCGTACCATTTTTTTTCTTTATAAGTGCGATATTCTATCCAAAATGCACCTTGTTTATGGCTGCGTTCCCAGAAAGTAGGGGCTTCTTGTTCGTACCAGTTAGCTTGAGAAAGAGCAGCATTTGCGGCGGCTTGTTGTTGGGTGATGGTGTTTTTAACGGTTTCAAGTTGTTGTTGAGATTGAGTAAGTTGGCTGGTGATTTGTTGTTGTAGGGTGGCGAGAGTGGTGAGATTGCTGAGTTCAGGGAAGTATGTGTCGCGGATGAATTCGATATTTTTTGTAGCTAAATAAACAGCTAACACCCTTGTTCCACCATTATTCCAAGGGACAATATAATCTTGTTTACCATCGCCATTAACATCAGCAAAATCTCCCAAATCTCTCCATTTCGTATCAGGAGTAAATACACCTGATGAAAAAGTATTGATAAATTCGTTAAATGTCCCGTCACCTTTAGATAAATAAACAGCTAAAGCCCTTGTTCCAGAATTATTCCAAGGGACAATATAATCTTGTTTACCATCACCATTAACATCAGCAAAATCTCCCAAATCTTTCCATGTCGTATCAGGAGTAAATACACCTGATGAAAAAGTATTGATAAATTCGTTAAATGTCCCATCACCTTTAGCTAAATAAACAGCTAACGCCCGCTTTCCAGAGTTATTCCAAGGGACAATATAATCTTGTTTACCATCACCATTAACATCAGCAAAATCTCCCACATCTCTCCATGTCGTATCATTAGTAAATCCACCTCCAGAAAAAGTATTGATCAATTCGTTAAATGTCCCATCACCTTTAGATAAATAAACAGCTAACGCCCTTGTTCCAGAATTATTCCAAGGGACAATATAATCTTGTTTACCATCACCATTAACATCAGCAAAATCTCCCAAATCTTTCCATGTCGTATCAGGAGTAAATACACCTGATGAAAAAGTATTGATAAATTCGTTAAATGTCCCATCACCTTTAGCTAAATAAACAGCTAACGCCCGCTTTCCAGAGTTATTCCAAGGGACAATATAATCTTGTTTACCATCACCATTAACATCAGCAAAATCTCCCAAATCTCTCCATGTCGTATCATTAGTAAATCCACCTCCAGAAAAAGTATTGATCAATTCGTTAAATGTCCCATCACCTTTAGATAAATAAACAGCTAACGCCCTTGTTCCAGAATTATTCCAAGGGACAATATAATCTTGTTTACCATCACCATTAACATCAGCAAAATCTCCCAAATCTTTCCATGTCGTATCAGGAGTAAATACACCTGATGAAAAAGTATTGATAAATTCATTAAATGTCCCATCACCTTTAGCTAAATAAACAGCTAACGCTCGTTTTCCAGAGTTATTCCAAGGGACAATATAATCTTGTTTACCATCACCATTAACATCAGCAAAATCTCCCACATCTCTCCATGTCGTATCATTAGTAAATCCACCTCCAGAAAAAGTATTGATAAGTTCGTTAAATGTCCCGGTTCCAAATGGACTAAAGTATTCCTGCAAATAGGCTTGTACTTTGTTAGGTTCTTTATTAGCTTCTAATATTAGATAAGCAGTTTCTAAACGAAGGGATTGGAGATCGGCAATAGCTTTATCATTTATGCCAGATTGAACAATAACAGCCTGTTTCTGCTTAACATAAGTCTGCAATGAAGTCTCTAAAGATTTCTCTTGCTGTTTCTGATTAGGTAAGTCAATCTGAATTACTAAGTCAGATACTTGTTGGTTAATCTCGTCAGACAGATTGCTAATCAACAAAGGACTTAGTGCTTGAGTCGTTGCACTGGTTAAAACTCTAATTCCCTGGTCATGTAAACTTTGCAGAGTATTGTTTACAGTATTTTTTGCGGCTACTGCTTTATCTCTAGCAGCTTTCTCCTGTTGGTCATACTGTTGAAAATTGAACTCCACAATTCCTTGTAATGGGTATTGAAAATTACGAGTTCTAATTATTGAATAGTCAGGCGAATCATTCCAAAGACCATTTACATTCCCATCTGTATAGACAAAATCTTCATTTCCCGAAAAATTGTTAGGCTCATTTGGCATCCAATTTGTATAATTAACAGGTTCACCATTGATCCATCTCATTTCTCCTTCTTTTAGATGGTCGCTGAGTCCAATCCAATACTTTTGTCTTAAAAAGTTTTGATATATCCAGTTTTGTTCTTGTTGGTTATTAATTGTTACTAAATTCCCTCCAGCCGCTACTGCTTCTGCCTGTGCTTTAAACCAAGAATTAGCTGATGTCAAAAAATAATAATTTCCTGTAACATCACTCCGAATAGCTTTATATTTTTGAATAAGCTCATTTTCTTTTGCTTTTCTTCGATTACTAATATCCGCTAAATCTATATTTAATTGATCTCCAGCACTGATGTAGCTTTGATAAAGATTAGTGTAGGTTTGATTTTGAGATTTAAAAAACGTTGTATAGTTACTTAATACTTTTTGTAAATTATCAGCAACTTGTTGCTTGCCAAGATTTTTATTAATTAAAAATAAAGACTCGACATTTTTGACTATATTTGTATTTACCCAATCATAATCAGCATTATTAATTGATTGTAAACGAATTTTAGCCTCATCTAAATTAGCATAAAATGATTCTAGTTGTGTCAAATCTTGAATATGCTTAATCTTCTGATTTAACTCGTCAACCTGTTTAACCTGTGCAGACAATAAAGAAACTACATTTTCCGTATCACCCACACTTCTTGCTAAAGCATCTCGACGCTGACCGAGAATATCATAAGCAACGATCGCCTCATTTAATTGAACCTCATTAATAGCATAATTTCCATCAGGATCAGCTAGTTTAGTCTCAATATATTTCGTTAAATCATCAAAAGACTTCGAGTAATTTTGTTGCTGATTGTAAACCTTGACTGTCAAATCATGATTATCCTGTAAAGTCTTTAACCAAATATCAGATAATCCCTGAATCTGCTTACCCAATTGGGGAATTAATGTTACATAACTTTGGACAGTATTACCTTGTAAAGCGACGTTTACAGACTCTTCAGATACCACTTGTGACTGTAAAGCGGTTAACCGTTGCTGATTAACTTCTAACTCCTGAAGCGTTAAAAATTGCTGTTGTAACTTTACAGTGTCGGGAATAGTATCAGATGCCCAACTTGCTCCTTGAATTGTCAAATTGCGTTGAAAAAGAGATTTATCTTTAGCAATATTGCCAGTCCCCTCATTTAATTTCCAGTAGCCTACCAAACCAGATTCACCACCAGAGAGAAAACCTTTAGGCATTGTTTGAACTTGGGTGGAACTGAGAGCAGTGTTCCATACACTGATATCAGCAATGGTTGCTTTAGGAAATTCTCCTCCCAGATATTGTCTTCCCACCCAAAATTTCGTGTTAGCCGGATTAGCAATGGCTGAACCTTTTGATGCTTTTAACTCTCCATCTATATAAAGATGAGTGTTGTTGGTGTCACGAACTACTGTGTAAAGATGCCAAAGACCATCACTAGGGACATTCACACCTGTATTAGACCAAGTATCTCCAACTCTGATTTTCCCTCCCAGTCCACCTAGATAAAAGGCATTACCAGAAGTTCCTTGAGATACTAATTCAAATAACCCTGCTTGAACAATAAGATCAATCTTTGCCCAAACTGAAACTGTGAATGGATGATTAGTTCCCTGAGTCGGAATAATTGAAGAAGGCGATTCTAGATAATCATCAACTCCATCAAATTTCAGAGCGTAATTAGGGCTAAAACTTTGATTTTTTGGGGCAATACCAAAAAATGTTGCATAGACGTTCTCAAAATTCTGTAAAGCACTATTTGCATTAGTCTTAACTAGTTGCTGCTGATTATAAACAGATTTAGCATCAGTCAGACGTTTTTCCACTGTGGCTAATTCCTTTTGTTGAGTAGGAATAGCGTTCTGTTCTAAGGATTTTAAATCAGCAGAATTTTTAGTAATTTGAGAAGTTAATAAATTTACCTGCTTCTGATAATCAGAGTTTTTAACAGCAAGTAATTCTTGTGTATTCTCTAATTCAATCAAATACCCATTAATTTCCTTTTGAATACCTGCCTTAACAACAGCATTAGTTTCATTAATTAACTTATTTTTTGCCGTCTCAATTCTTTGAGAAATCAAGTCAAAACTTGTTTTAATTTCCGCCTGATTTTTAGTGAATCCAGACTCCAAAGCTTGTTTTTTAGTAGTTAAAATCTTTCCTAAATTAGTTAATTCTAGCCGACGAGACGTAAGGGAGTCATATTTTTCCTTTTCAATCTGATAATTATCAGTGAGTAACTCTAATTTATTCTCAATTTGTTGAAAGCTAACCGTAGCAATATCTGCATTACTTTTTAAGATTTGATGATCAGTTAGTACCTTATTAAATGCTTGAGTAAACTTAGCTTCTAACTGCTGTAAGGTTTGCTGATTGCCCAATAAGCCCAAAGCAGTGAGATAAGATGTCAGACTTTTTTGCTTTTCTGTAAGTAAGTTGATAGCTAGTTTTAAGCTTGCAGTTGGTTGAAAATTAGACAT